>CAZZIL010000202.1:0-14037 GCA_964654265.1 uncultured Gammaproteobacteria bacterium
GGGGGGGCACTGTCCGTGTCCGGCAGTGGACGCTGACGACTGGAGGGTCCGCTCCGCCGCCTTGGAGGCGGTGACGCGGCTTGCCGAGGCCTGCGACTGGGAGGTCCCCTGGGCGCGGATCGCGGAGGGGTTCCGCGTGGATGATCGGCGGGTCCGTTTCGCCTCGAAGGCGCTGGGGATCTTCCAGCCTGCCGGGATGGGCGCGGCCCTCAGCGTGAAGACCACGGTGCCGCGGGGAGGCCGGCCCAAGCTGTACCGGGACCAAAATCCCGGCGGGCTGGTCACGCACACCAGCACGGGACTGCTGGCGTACGACCTTCAGGCGGAGGGGCGCGCGGCAGCGACCCGAAACGAGTCGCTGTTGCGGGCGATGGAGCGGCGCCTTCCCCTGATCTACCTCCACGGGGTGCGCGAGGGGGTCTACCAGCCGATCGCGCCCGTCTGGGTCGTCGACCACGATGCCGGGCAGGGGTGCGTGGCGCTCGCGACCGGGGACGTCGCCGGGATCCGCTCCACGGTCCGGGTCACGGACGGCATGGGGTCGGCGTACTCCCGGGGATTCCACCTGAGGCAGAACGACCGGTCGCGCTTCAGCACGCTGGTGCGCGAGGCGTACGGCTGGCGGTGCGCGCTCAGCGGCCTCTCGGTGCCCGAGCTGCTCGTCGGCGCCCGCATCGCGCCGCACTTCTCCGACACCCCCGACACGGCGCGCAACGGGATCAGCATGTCGGTGCTGCACCGCGGCGCGTTCAACGCGAACCTGGTCGGGATCGACCCGGACTACCGGATCCACGTGGCGAAGTCGGCCGTCCCCGCCCTGGGCGACCTTGGCGGCGGCACGATCCTGTTGCCGCCGGACCGCGACGACTGGCCGAGCCGGGAGCGACTCGCGGAGCGCTTCGAGTCGTTCCGCGAGGCCCAGGGGTAGCGGGGGTGCGCTCGCCCGCGGCCGCCGGCGCGCCCCGGTTGCGCGCCCGGCTTGCCGCCCTCGCGGCGCTGCCCGCCCTGGCATCGTGCGCGGGCCTGCCGGGGACCGATGCTCCGTGTCCGCCGGGGACCGACCGGCTTGGCGAGTACCGGCTCTTCCTGGGCCGCGCCGGCCCGGACGGGACCGAGGCCGTGGGCGACGGCGACTGGCAGGCGTTCCTGCGGGAGGTCGTCACCCCGCGCTTCCCGGACGGCCTGACCGCCCAGGACGCGCAGGGGCAGTGGCGCGACTCCCGGGGCGTGATCCGCCGCGAGCGCTCGAAGGTGCTGACGCTGTTTGCCGATGCGGGGCCGGGCGCCTTGGCGCGCATCGGCGAGGTCGCGGCGGAGTACCGCGGCCGGTTCGGCCAGGAGGCGGTGCTGGCGTCGGCCGGGACCGCCTGCGTCTCCTTCGGGATGTGAGTCGACATCCGCTCGAAAAAAACCGTTTCGGGCGTGACCGGCGGGTATATAATCCGTGCATCGCGACCCGCCACGACCCCCGGGGCGGCGCGGCAATGGAGGAAACAGCCATGGTCAAGAACATCAAGGGTCGCCTCGGCGCGTGCGCGCTGTCCGCGCTGGCGGTGGGGCTTCTCGCCCCGGGCGCGTCGGCGCAGCTGGACGAGATCACCGTCGCCTACTTCCTGGAGTGGCCGTCGCCGAACCTGATCCACAAGGCGGACGGGCGCTTCGAGGAGGAGATGGGCCTCACGGTCAACTGGCGCGCGTTCGGCAACGGCAACGAGATGTCGGCGGCGATGGCGTCCGGGGACGTCCAGATCGCCTACTCGCAGGGACTTGTCCCGTTCGTGGTCGCGGTCACCAAGGGGCTGCCGATCAAGCTGGTGAGCGCCGCGGTGTCCTACGCCGAGAACGACAACTGCGTCGTCCACAACGACGCCGGGATCACCAAGGCGAACGCCAAGGACCTCGAGGGGCAGAAGGTCGCGACGCCGATCGGCAACGTTACCCACTACAAGCTGCTTCGCACGCTGGACCACCTGGGCGTTGACGCGGACAAGGTCACCCTGCTTCAGATGAACCCGCCGGAGGGCGCGGCCGCCCTGTCGCGCGGCGACGTCGCGATGGCGTGCGGGTTCGGCGGCGCGTTGCAGAGGATGAAGGAGTACGGCAAGGTGCTGATGACCGCGAAGGAACAGGAGGCCATCGGCATCCGGGTGTTCGACATCGTCTCGGTGACCGAGGAGTTCGCGAACGACCACCCGGACCTTCTGGTCAAGTTCCTTCAGATCACCGAGGACGCCAACCGGGCCTTCGACCGCGACCCGGACGCGCTCATCGATTCGATCGCCAAGGAGTCCGGGCAGAGCGTCGACGACTCCCGCAGCATGATCGGGCTGTTCGAGTTCCCGACCCGCGACGCCCAGCTGTCGGACGCCTGGATGGGCAGGACCGTCCAGGAGTTCATCAACCAGGTGGTGGCGTTCTACGTCGAGCAAGGCCAGCTGGACCGGGCGCTCCCCGACTACGGGCCGACGATCGACACCCAGTTCATGGAGGCCGTCCGCTAGCCGCGGCAGGGTCTTCCGGCTTGAATCCCCAACGTTGACGGAGACGCGGCGTTGGGGATTTCTTTTTCAGGGGCGCCCCGCGGCAGGGGTGAGGTGACGTGCGCGGCCTGAGCGTCGAGAACATCTCGATGATCTACCGGCTCCCGGACGGGGGCGAGGTCGAGGCGTTGCGCGACGTCTCGTTCCGGCTGGAGCCCGGCGAGATGCTGACGGTGCTAGGCCCGTCCGGGTGCGGCAAGACCACGTTGCTGAACATCGTCGCCGGGTTCCTTGCGCCGACCGGCGGAAAGGTGCTGTTCGGGGAGGGGCCCGGCCAGTCCAAGGACGTCGGCGTGGTGGAGCGCCTTGTCACCGGGCCGAGCCCGGAGCGGGGCATGGTGTTCCAGCAGGGCGCGCTGTTCGAGTGGCTGTCGGTCTCGGAGAACGTCGGCTTCGGCCCGGCGATGGCGGGCGTCGACAAGCGCGAGGTGGCGAAGACCGTGGACCACCTGCTCGACACCGTCGGCCTGCACGGGTTCGGCGACAAGGCGGTGTACGAGCTGTCGGGCGGGATGCAGCAACGGGTCGCGCTCGCGCGCTGCCTGGCGAACGACCCGAAGCTGATCCTGATGGACGAGCCGCTGGGCGCGCTCGATGCGCTCACGCGCGAGAAGATGCAGTCGCTGATCCTGAAGGTCTGGAACGAGACCGGCAAGACGATCGTGCTGATCACGCACAGCGTCGAGGAGGCGCTGTTCCTGGGGCAGCGCCTGTTCGTGATGGCGCCCCGCCCCGGCCGGGTCGAGCGCGAGTACTCGCTGGAGTTCGCCCACCAAGGCCTGACGGAGAGCTCCCGGGACATCAAGGCGAAGCGCGACTTCACAGAGAAGCGGGAGGAGATCCTGTCGATGATCTGGGAGATGGAGGAGGACATTATGCGGCGCCAGGAGAGCTCGGCATGACGGACGGCCAGGGCAAGGGGCCGCCGCCGGCCGCCGCCGAGGCGGAGGAGCCCCGGATGGGTCCGTGGAAGGCCCTGCTGGTGAAGGTCGGGCTCGCCAAGACCGGGGAGGAGGCGCGCAAGACCGTGACGTTCGGCGATGCGGCGGCGGTGCGCGGCGGCCGCTTCTGGAGCGGCGTGTCGGTGCTGGTGCTCGCGGTCCTGTGGGTGATGTCGACCGAGTTCGCCTGGGTCAACCCGATCTTCTGGCCGCACCCGCTGGCGGTGCTGGAGCAGTTCGGGAAGATCGCCTCGGAGGGCTACCGCAACTTCACGCTGTGGGAGCACGTCGGCTGGAGCCTGTACCGGATCCTGATGGGGTTCGGCTTCGGGTGCCTGGTCGGCATCCCGCTCGGCTTCGCCATGGGGCTGTCGCGTGTGATGCGCGGGCTGTTCGACCCGATCGTCGAGTTCTTCCGGCCGATCCCGCCGCTGGCGTTCATCCCGCTGGTGATCATCTGGTCCGGGATCGGCGAGCGCTCGAAGATCCTGCTGCTGTTCCTGGCGGCGCTGTGGATCATGGCGCTGGCCGCGCGCGCCGGGGTGTCGAGCATCCGCCTGTCGAAGATCCACGCGGCGTACACCCTCGGGGTCTCGCGCACCCAGCTGCTGTTCCACGTGATCCTGCCGAACGCGTTGCCGGAGATCTTCACCGGGATGCGCGTCGCCATGGGCGTGTGCTGGGGGACCGTCGTCGCCGCCGAGCTGGTCGCCGCCGAATCGGGCGTCGGCTTCATGATCATGGTCGCGAGCACGTTCCTGTCGACCGACATCGTGGTGATGGGCGTCATCATCATCGGCCTCATCGGCTACGGCATCGACATCCTGATGCGCATGATCGAGCGCAAGCTGATCCCTTGGAAGGGCAGGGGATAGCCCCCTTTCCCCGTCCGGCGGGCGGCCTCCACGCGCGTGTTTGACCTTGTCGTGATCGGCGGCGGCTCCGGCGGCGTGCGCGCCGCCCGGCTGGCGGCTGCCGCCGGCGCCCGGGTCGCGCTGGTCGAGGAGGGGCGACTCGGCGGCACCTGCGTCAACGCCGGGTGCATCCCCAAGAAGCTGTTCGCGTACTCGGCGCACTACGCCGACGACTTCGGGGACTCCGCCGGGTTCGGCTGGTCGGCCGCCCGGCCGGGGTTCGATCTCGCCCGGTTGCGCGACAGCAAGGACCGGGAGATCGCCCGGCTGAACCGGGTCTACCGCGACCTCTTGGAGGGCGCCGGCGCAGAGGTGGTCGAGGGGCGCGGCCGCCTCACGGCCTCGGCGGACGTCGAGGTGGACGGCCGCCTGTTGCGGTGCGGAAAGGCGCTGGTCGCGACCGGCTCCCGGCCGTGGCTCCCGGAAGTCGAGGGGATCGACGGCGCGATCACCTCCGATGACGCGTTCGGCCTGGGGCGGTTGCCATCGAGCGCGGTGGTCGTCGGCGGCGGCTATATCGCGGTCGAGTTCGCGAGCATCTTCGCCGGGTGGGGGGTCCCCACCACGCTGGTCCACCGCGGCCGCTCCATCCTCAGGCGCTTCGACGGCGCAGTGGCGGACTTCGTCCGCGCGGAGCTGGAGAAGAAGGGGGTGGCCTTCCGGCTGGAGAGCCGCCTCGGGAGGGCCGGCCGCGATCCGTCCGGGCAGTTCGCGGAACTCGCGGACGGCGGCGGGCGCCTCGCCGCCGATGTCCTGCTGTGCGCGCTTGGGCGCGTCCCGGCGACCGACGGGCTCGGACTCGACGACGCCGGTGTGAAACTCGGCCCGGGCGGCGAGATCGCCGTCGACGACGGGTTCCGCACAACCCGCGAGGGCGTCTTCGCGCTCGGTGATGTCATCGGGCGCGTCGCGCTCACGCCGGTGGCGATCGCCGAGGCGGCATGCTTCGTCGCCCGCGAGTTCAGGGGCGAGGACCGGGCGATGGACTACGAGGGCATCCCGACCGCCGTCTTCTGCAACCCGAACATGGGGTCGGTCGGCCTCACCGAGGAGCAGGCGCGCGAGCGAGAAATCGACCACGGCACGCTGGTCACGGAGTTCAGGCACCTGCGCCACACGCTCTCCGGCAGCCCGGAGCGCACCATGATGAAGGTGGTGTTCTCCCGGGCGGACGACCGCGTGCTCGGCATGCACATGGTCGGCGCCGAGGCCGGGGAGATCATCCAGGGCTTCGCCGCGGCGATGAAGTGCGGGCTGACCCGCGAGCGCCTAGGGGCGACCGTCGGCGTGCACCCGACCGCGGCCGAGGAGTTCGTCACGCTCTGACTCCCCGGCGCCGCGGCGGCGCGTTGCTTTCCCGCTTGGCGCGTGCTAGACTAGGTTTTTGTGCGGTGCAACATGGCGGAGCGGTTTGCGGAGATGAAGTCCCGCGGCGAGCGGATCGCCGCGCTGACCTGCTACGATGCGGCGTTCGCGCAGGCGCAGGCGTCGGCCGGGATCGACCTCATCCTGGTGGGCGACTCGCTCGGGATGGTGGTGCAGGGCGCCGCGGACACCACCCGGGTGTCGATGGCCGACATGGAGTACCACGTGCGTTGCGTCACCGCCGGGGCGGGGCGGGCGTTCGTGGCGGCGGACATGCCGTACGGGAGCTTCCACGGCCCGGAGGAGGAGACGGTCGCGAACGCCCGGCGGTTGCTGTACGCCGGGGCGGGCATGGTGAAGATCGAGGGCGGCCTGGACCTCGCCGGGCGGATATCGGCCGTGGTCGGCGGCGGCATCCCGGTGTGCGGCCACATCGGCCTGTTGCCGCAGTCGCACGACCCGTCGAAGGGCGGCAGGCGGCAGGGCACCGACAGCGACGACATCCGGCGGCTGGTTGACGATGCCCGCGCGGTCGCGGCCGCGGGCGTCTCCGCGATGGTGCTGGAGATGGTCTCGGTGGAGGGGGCGCGCGCCGTCGCCGAGGCGGTCGGCACGCCGACGATCGGGATCGGCTCCGGGCCCGGCTGCGACGGCCAGATCCTCGTGATGCACGACATGCTTGGGCTGCTCCCCCCGGGGCGGGAGCGGCCGCTCCGGTTCGTGCGGGACTTCCTGGGCGACGGCGGCAGCGTCCCGGCGGCGTTCCGGGCGTACCGCGACGCGGTGAAGTCCGGGCAGTTTCCCGGCGCCGAGCACTCGTTCTCCCTTGGGGGATGAGGGTCGAGCGCGACCGGCGGGGGCTGCTCTCGTCGCTGGGGGGCGCGGCCCGGCCGGTCGCCTTGGTGCCGACGATGGGCGGCCTGCACGACGGCCACCTTCGCCTGGTGCGCCGCGCGCGCGAGCTGGGCGGGTCCGTCGTGGTGACCCTGTTTGTCAACCCGTTGCAGTTCGGCCCGTCGGAGGACTTCGCGGAGTACCCGCGCACATTCGACCGGGACGCCGGGATGCTCGATGGGCTGTGCGACATCCTGTTCGCGCCGCCGGAGACGGAGATGTACCCGGAGGCGCAGACGGTCGGGATAGACCTGCCCGCGCTGGCGGGCGAGCTTTGCGGGCGCGTGCGCCCCGGGTTCTTCCGGGGGGTGGCGACGGTCGTCGTGAAGCTGTTCAACCTGGTCCGCCCGGACATCGCGGTGTTCGGCAAGAAGGACTACCAGCAGGCGGTCCTCGTGCGCAGGATGGCGCGCCAGCTGTCGTACCCGGTCGCCATCGAGCTGTGCGAGACCGCGCGCGAGGCGGACGGGCTCGCGCTGAGCTCGCGCAACGCGTACCTGTCCCCGGAGGAGCGCGCGCGGGCGCCGGCCGTCTGGGAGTCGGTCGACCTGGTCGGACAGGCGATCGAGCGCGGCGATTCCCCGGCGGACATCGCCGGGCTGTGCGACGCCCGGATCGGCAGGCTGCGCGAGCTGGGCTTCGCCCCCGACTACCTGGAGGTGCGCGACGGGGAGCTGTCACCCCCCACGTACGCCGCCGGCGAGCGCCTGGTGGCGCTGTGCGCGGCGACGATCGGCTCGTGCCGGCTCATCGACAACCGGGAGGCGACGTTTGCGCGGCGCGGCGGCTAGGCCCGCGGCGCGGCGGACTGGGCCTGCGCCACGGTGACGGCGACCACGTTGACGATGTCGCGCGCGCTGCAGCCGCGCGAGAGGTCGTTCGAAGGGCGCGCAAGCCCTTGGAGCAGGGGGCCGAGCGCAGTGGCGCCGCCGATGCGCTCGGCCATCTTGTAGCCGATGTTGCCGGCGTCCAGGTCGGGGAAGACCAGCACGTTCGCCCGCCCCTTGGCGCGGGAGTCCCGCAGCTTGCGCCCGGCGATCTCCGGGACCACGGCGGCGTCGAGCTGGACCTCCCCGTCGATCGCGAGGTCGGAGAGCTCGCGGGCGCGCTTGGCGGCGAGCGCGACCTTCTCGGCGGCCGGGTGTTGCGCGCTCCCCTCGGTGGAGAACGAAAGGAAGGCGATGCGCGGCTCCTCCCCGAGCAGGGCGCGGGCGTTCGCGGCCGCGTCGATCGCGATGTGCGCGAGCTGCTCGCTGTCCGGGTCGATGACCAGGCCGCAGTCGGCGAAGACCATGCCGCCGCGCACCGGGTGGTGGGGCCGGTCGAACAGCATCAGGAAGAAGCTCGAGACCAGCTGCGCGGCGTCGTGCTTCCCGATCACCCGGATCGCGGCCCGCACCGTGTCGGCGGTGGTGTGCGCCGCGCCGCCGACGAAGCCGTCGGCATGGCCGGCGCGCACCATCGCGGCGGCCCAGTACAGCGGCTGCGCCACCAGCATCGACCGGGCCTCGTCCCGGGTGATCCCCTTGTGCTCGAGACGCCCGTGGAGCGTGTCGGCCAGCTCCTCCAGCAGGGGCGATTCCCCGGGGCGGATCACATCGACCCCGTCGCCCAGCCCGGACCGGGAGTCGTCCTCCCCAAGGACGACGGACACCTTGGCGATCCCCCTGCGCGCGACCTCCGCCGCCGCCTCGCGAACGCGGGGGTCGCCCCCCTCCGGAAGGACGATGCGCCTCGGGTCGGCGACCGCGGCCCCGATGATCCGTTCCATCACGGGCGCGCATGGCCCGGCCTCGGGTGTGTGCGGGGACGCCATCAGCACGCGGAAGTATAGCAGGGGGGCTGTGCGCCACCCCGCCGCGGGCGGGGCGGTGATTTCATAGAAAGAATATTCTTTTCTTACGAATGAAAGAATCGTGGTATAATGGCGCCATGGTTAAGGCACCGCACGCCCGGCAGGGCACGCCCCGCCCGGCGCGCGAAGGACCTCACCCGGCGCGGGCGCTTTCCCGGCCGGGAGCGGCCACCGGATCCTGCCGCCATCCCTGGGCAACCGGCGCGCACGCCCGGTGCCGGCCTAGGACGGGGACGGCAAGGACGCCAGGCGACGCCCCCGGACCGGGGAACGGACTGCAGGCCGCGCCGAGACCGCCCAATGCCCCCCGAGGACACCCGTCGCACCCAAGAAGGAGACACGCATGAACAGACACCCCATCAACCTTGGCGCGTTGCCGCGCCTGTCGGTCCTGGCCGCCGTGGCCGCGGGACTGGCGACGGCGGCACGGGCGCAGGACACGCTCGACACCGGCGACACCGCATGGGTGATGGTCTCCGCCGCGCTCGTGCTGTTCATGACGTTGCCGGGCCTCGCCCTGTTCTACGGCGGGATGGTGCGCAGCAAGAACGTGCTGTCGGTGCTGATGCAGTGCTTCTCGATCGCGTGCATCGTGACGATCGTCTGGGTCGTCGCCGGGTACTCGCTGGTCTTCGACGACCTGGAGAACGGGATCATCGGCGGGCTCGGAATGATGTTCCTTCACGGGATGGGGGTGGAGGACCTCGTGGGCACGGTGCCCGAGTCGGCGTTCTCGCTGTTCCAGCTGACGTTCGCGATCATCACCGTCGCCCTCGTCATGGGAAGCGTCGCCGAGCGCATCCGCTTCTCCGCGGTGGTCCTGCTCGCGGTCGTGTGGACCGTCGTGGTGTACGCGCCGATCGCCCACTGGGTGTGGGGCGGCGGCTGGCTGCACGGCCTCGGCGTGCTCGACTTCGCCGGCGGGAACGTGGTGCACATCAACGCCGGCGTCGCCGGTGTCGTCGCCGCGCTGGTGCTCGGCCGGCGGCGCGGCTACCCGTCCGCGGTGATGATCCCGCACAACATGACGTTCACCGTGATCGGCGGCTGCATGCTGTGGATCGGCTGGTTCGGCTTCAACGGCGGCAGCGCCCTCGCGGCGAACCACGACGCGGCGATGGCGATGCTGGTCACCCACGTCTGCGCGTCCGCCGCCGCGCTGTCGTGGGTGGCGACCGAGTACCTCTACCACCGCAAGGCCTCCGTGCTCGGGATTGTCACCGGGATGGTCGGCGGACTTGTCGCGATCACCCCGGCCTCGGGCTTCGTCGGGCCGGGCGGCGCCCTGGCGATCGGCATCGTCACCGGCCCGGTGTGCTACGCCGCGGTGACCGAGCTCAAGCGGAGGCTTCCGGTCGACGACAGCCTGGACGTCTTCCCCGTCCACGGGATCGCCGGGATCCTCGGCACGGTCCTGGTCGGCGTCTTCGTGTCGGACGGGCTGGGGGTGCTCAGCGGCCGCGGCCTCGCGGAGGGAATGACGATTGCCGGCCAGCTCGGCGTCCAGCTGCTCGCGGTGCTCGTGACGGTCGCGTACACCGCGGCGGCGACCTTCCTGCTCATCAAGGCCGTGGACGTGGCGGGCATGCTGAGGGTCGGCGAGGAGGAGGAGGAGCTCGGGCTCGACCTCGCCCTGCACGAGGAGCAGGGCTACCGCCTCTGAGAAGGGGCGCGCCCGGTCACGCCTCCGCGTCGGCCGCCGCGGACCGGGCGTCCGCGGCGACCGCCCCGGCATCAAGCCGCCGGCCGAGCTCCCGGCGGACCTCGCTCCAGGCGAAGCGGATCGAGTTGCGCACGAACTCGGCGTCAAGCCGCTTGAGCTCGGGCGCGATCGGCGCCCACCGCACCAGGTCGGCCGGACTCTTCGTGAAGATGTCCGGCCCCTGCGCGACGCCGCCCCAGTCCGCGACCGCCGCGCGCGCGACAAACTCCCGCGTGACATCCTCCGGGACAAACCCCTCGACGACCCGGTGGCGGTTGTCGCGCAGTCCCCTGGCGAAGCACCGCAGCGCGACGTCGCGGCGCACGGCGTCCGCGTCGGGCGCGCCCGCGAGCGCCCGCGCGGCCGAGTGGATCGCGAGGTCCGACAGGCACGCCGCGTACACCCGCAGGCTGGCGGCGCGGATCGAGTCGGCGAACACGTCGTCCTCGAACATCGACGGGTAGCGGGTGCCGATGCGCGCCTTGAGGTAGCCGAAGAGCGCGTGCTGCGCGATGAACGACGCGCGGCTCGAGACGAACGTCTCGAGCGCGGCGACCGTCGCGATCGGCCCGCGGTCCTTGCGCGTCCCGACGACCTGCTCGACCATCCGGCGCACGGCGCCACCGATGCCGCCCCGGGGAGACCGCCCCCTTTTTTCGTCTCGCTGTTGCATTTCCCGGAGAATTCCTGTATGCTACCGCAACTTTCCGATTGTCACACTGGGGGAAACGACGGATGGAGCAGGACGAGGCGCGCACGCGCCACTGGGAGAGAACGCGGGCGCTGACCATAGGGGTGCTCGTGGTCTGGGCGATCGCGGGGTTTCTCATCCCGGCGCTCGCGAAGCCGCTCAACGAGGCGAGCTTCATGGGCTTTCCGCTGGGGTACTACTTCTGCGTGCAGGGGTCCCTGGTGGTCTTTGTCGTTCTGATCTTCTTTCAGAACTGGCAGCAGGACAAGATAGACGAGGAGGCGGGTGTCTTCGAGTCGTCGTCTCAGGAGGAGAAGACCGATGCTTAAGGGGGGCCTGATCCCGAACCTGGGCCGCGTGTACGGGACGTACACGGGCGGGTTCATCCTGTTCACCCTGCTGATGGCCATGCTGGAGGCCGCGGGGGTGGGGGCGAACACGATCGGCATCCTGTTCGTCGGGTTCACGATCGCGATCTACGCGCTGATCGGCTGGCTGTCGCGGACGATGCAGGTGGACGCCTACTACGTGGCGGGCCGCGAGGTCCCGGCGGTGTACAACGGGATGGCGACCGCGGCCGACTGGATGTCGGGCGCGTCGTTTGTGGCGCTGGCTGGCGGCATCTACTTCGGCGGCTACGGCTACCTCGCGTTCCTGATCGGCTGGACCGGCGGCTACGTGCTGGTCAACTCGCTGATGGCGCCGTACCTGCGCAAGTTCGGGTGCTACACGGTGCCCGACTTCATCGGCACGCGCTACGGCGGCAACGTCGCCCGGCTGTGCGCGGTGGTCATCCTGGTGGTCGCCTCCTTCACCTACGTGACGGCGCAGATCAACGCGACCGGGACGATCGCGGCGCGCGCGTTGCACATCCCGTTCGAGGTGGGGGTCTGGTTCGGGCTGTTCGGCATCCTGCTGTGCTCGATGCTCGGCGGCATGCGCGCGGTGACGTGGACGCAGGTGGCGCAGTACCTCGTGCTGATCATCGCCTACCTGGTGCCGGTGATCTGGATGTCGAACAAGCAGGGGTTCGGGATCATCCCGCACTTCTCGTACGGCGAGGCGGCGGCGCGCATCCAGGACCTGGAGCCGCTGGTCGGCCTCGGCACCGCGGCGACGGAGAAGGCCCCGTTCGGCGGTGTCAGGGTGCTGATGACGCCGCACAACGCGCCCGGTGGCGGTATCGAGAGCTGGAAGTTCGTCACGCTCGCCCTGGCCATGATGGCGGGGACGGCGTCCCTTCCGCACATCCTGATGCGCTACTTCACCACCCCGTCGGTGCGCGACGCGCGGCGTTCGGTGTCGTTCTCGCTGTTCTTCATCTTCCTGCTCTACTTCACGGCGCCGGCGCTGGCCACGCTGACGAAGCTGCAGCTGCTTGATCCGGAGCTGGCGACGAGCATCATCAACAAGCCGTTCGAGGAGGTGATGGCGCTCGACTGGGTGAAGAACTGGAGCGACGTGAACATGCTCTGGCTGAGCGACAGCAACGCGGACGGGCTGTTGCAGCTGAACGAGTTCTTCATGCGGGCCGACATCGTGGTGCTGGCGACCCCCGAGATCGCGGGCCTGCCGTACGTGATCTCCGGCTTGGTGGCCGCGGGTGGCATGGCCGCGGCGATGTCGACGGCGGACGGGCTTCTGCTCGCGATCGCGAACGCGTTGAGCCACGACCTCTACTACAAGATCATCGACCCGAAGGCCGACACCAAGCACCGCCTGATCGTGGCGCGGATCCTGCTGATCATCATGGGGGCGGCGGGGGCACTGATCGCGTCGTTGCAGCTGACCGGGATCCTGGGCGCGGTGGCCTGGGCGTTCTGCTTCGCCTGCTCGGGGCTGTTCTTCCCGCTGGTCCTCGGGGTCTGGTGGAAGCGCGCGAACACGCAGGGCGCGATCGCCGGCATGGTCGCCGGGTTCCTTGCCGGGAGCATCTACCTGTACTACGTGCGCTTCGCTGGCGGGGATCCGTGGTTCGGGGTCATCGACCACCTGCGTTTCGGGATAGTCGGCATGCCGGTCAGCCTGGTCGCCATGGTCGCGGTGAGCCTGATGACCCAGGCCCCGGACGAGGAGACCCAGCGGATGGTCGACGATGTCCGCTACCCGGCCGGCAAGTCCGTCCTGGCGGCGACACACTGACAGACGCCCTGCTTTGGCGGGGCGTCACCTTTCTTGGCGCCTGGGGGAGTCCCCAGGCGCCCTGTCTTGAGGCCGGGGTGCCCCGGTGAGCGACCCGGTTGCCTTCCCTCTGTGGGTGCTCGCGCTCGACTACGCGCTCGGCATGGTCATGTGGACCCTGATCGGCCGGTCGGCGATGAACGTCTTCCTTCCGGTGAACTCGGAGTTCTTCTTCATGAGGTTCTTCGTGCGGGTGACCAACCCGATCCTGCGGGTGTTCCGGCCGGTCACCCCCGGGTTCCTGGTCGACCCGCTGGTGCCGCTGTTTGTCGCGTGGTTCTTCTTCATGGCGCGCTTCTACCTGATGCCGTGGCTGCTCGGCTACTCGGTGATGGGGATGCTGTCCTTCCCGCTTGAGGGGGACATCACCCGGGCACTCTACGAGACGTTCTACCCGGAGCAGTGAGCGTGCCCCGCCCGGGTCGTGCGGGCGCGGCGCACGGGGATGCGGCGCGGCGGCCTCCCCGGTCGGTCCCATACAATCGCCGGGAATGACGGCAGGGCATCGCAACGGCAGGGCCGCGCGGCCACCCCGCGCCGCCCGGGTCCGCGCGGACCCGGGCGGGGCCACGGCGCCCGCGGCGGGATTCCCGGGGCCGTCTCCCCGGGACCGGGATGCGCCCCGGTGAGCTGAGGGACACCGTCGTCGGCCTGCCGCTGGCGGCGATGATCGGGGTGGCGGTCTCGGCGGTGGCGGTGCTGTTTGTCGACGGCGTCCACTGGGTCAACTCGCACCTTCAGGGCGATGTCATCGGCACGGACCGGGTGCTGGCGGTGCTGTTGCTGCCGGCGCTGTCGGGCCTTGCCGTCGGGGGGGTGATGCGCCTCATGCGCGGCGAGGCGTTCGTCACGCTCGCGGACGTCATCCGCTCCGCCCGGACGCGGGGCGGCGAGTTCGCGACGGTGCGCGCGCACGCCCTGTCGGCGCTGGCGGCGTTCGTCTCCCTCGCGGGC
>CAZZIL010000203.1:0-13118 GCA_964654265.1 uncultured Gammaproteobacteria bacterium
GCCGTTCGACGAGGACGCCTTGGCGTTGGCGGTGCGGGAGTCCCAGGGGTATCCGCTGTTCGTGCAGATGCTTGGGGCGGCGGCGTGGCAGTCGGCCGCGGAGTCCGGGGCGGACCGCATCTCGCTGTCGGCGGCGCAGGACGGCGTGGCCAAGGCGCGGACTGACATGGAGGCGTTCTTCGATGAGCGGCGCGCGGCTCTCACCGAGGCAGGCGTGCTGCGGGAAGCCGAGGCAGTGTCCAAGGCGCTGGTGGACGCCGGGGAGACCTGCCAGGTCACGAGGCGCGAGATCGCGGACCTTCTGGGGGGCGTGGGCGTCTCCGATTCCCGGGAGGAGATGAGGATCCAGGACCGGATGGAGGACGTCGGGCTGATCCGGCTGGCCGATGGCCACATGGCTTGGGAGCCGGTGGTGCCGGGGCTTTTCCGGCACATCGCCGAGCGCGCGGGGGAATAGGCCGTCCGCCGCGTGGCGGAGGTCACCTCCGGCGCGCGATCCTGTACGGCTCGGCCTCCGTGCCGGCGTCCCCCCTGACCACCCGTGCCAAGATGCGCGCGCTTGCCGGCGCCATCGTCAGCCCGTAGCGGTAGTGCCCGGCGTGCACGTGGAGGTTGTCGAAGTCGGGGTGGCGGTCGATCACCGGGAGGTCGTCGGGCGACCCGGGCCTCAGCCCGGCCCATGCGCGCACCGGCTCGCGGCCGCCGAGCGCGGGGAAGACCTCCCGCGCCTTGCGGCCGAGCTCGCGCAGCGCGCCGGGGGTGACCGACCTGTCAAACCCCGCCTCCTCGGTGGTGCTTCCGGCAAGGACATGCCCGTCGCGGCGCGGGATGAGGTAGAAGTCCCCGCGCAGGACGATGCGGCGCGGGGCCTCCTCCGGCGGCAGGCGGTAGAGCAGGACCTGCCCGCGCACCGGGCGGATCGGCGGGATGGCCGAGGTCCGCTCCAGCAGCCGGGCGGACCACGCCCCGGCGCACACGGTGAACGTCTCGCCGGTGACGCGGGTCCCGTCGGCGGCGACCAGCGCGCGCACGCGCCGGGCGCGCGAGTCGATCCTGGCGATCTCGGCGCCGTCCAGGATCTCGACGCCCCGGCGCGCGAGCGCGCCCCGCAGCGCCTCGATCATCCGGGGGTTGCGCACCTGGTGGACGTCCTCCACGAGGATGCACCCGTCGTGCGGCGCGACCCCGGCGTCGACCGCCCGGCTGTCGGTGACCGCGTGCGGCCGTCGCCGGGCGCCGAGCCACTCCGTTGCGCGCGCGCGGTCGTGGGGCGGCAGGACCAGCATCCCGGTGCGGTGGTGTTCGCAGTCGGTCCCGCTTAGGCGCTCGATCTCCCCGACCCATCCGGGATAGAGGGCGAGGCTCTCGTCCGCGAGCCTGCTCACCGGGTCGGGGTAGTCCCACGGCGGTAGCGGCGAGAGGATTCCGCCGCCTGCCCAGCTGGCCTCCCGCCCGGCCAGGTTGCGTTCCACCAGGGTGGTGGGCGCCCCGTCCCCGCAAAGCTCCAGCGCGGTGGCCATGCCGATGATGCCGCCCCCCACGACGACGTGCGCGGCGTCCTGCTTGCCCGCGCCCTCTTGCGCGCGTTGGCGCCGGCCCCGCGCTGTCGTGTCGTTCTCGGCTGTCTCTTCCATGGTTGCGCCTGTCTTGCGCGCCCCGCCGGGCACTCGTCGTCGGCTGTGCCGACGGCGGGGGACTGCCCCCCGCCTCCCGGCGGCGCACGTGGAGTCTGCCACGTTTCGGCTTCCTCTCCCCGCGGTTCCCGGCCGGCCGCGCCAGCCGCGCCGGGTGTTCCGTCCCGCTTCCCGGGTGACTTGCGCCCCGGGCGCGTCTTTTTGGCGCCTGCGCGAGGCGGGCGTTGTATTATCGGCGCCATGGAGAGGTCCACGGACGGTCCGCCCGGCCGATGCGGTTGCGCGATCGCCCTGCCGGCGCTTGGGGAGGCGCGGCCGCGATGAGGATCGCGGACGTGAAGACCTGGGTGGTCGCCAACCCCCCGCCGCACTTCGGGGGACCCTACTTCATCTTTCTCCGGCTCACCACCGACGACGGCGTCCGCGGCTACGGGGAGGTCTACGCCTCGACATTCGGGCCGCACACGTTCTGCAGGATGATCGAGGACATCTGCGGGCGCCACGCCATCGGCGCGGACCCGTTCCGGATCGAGCGGCTGTGGCGCAACGTCTTCGGCGGCGGCTACAACCTGCGGCCGGACCTGTCGCTGGTCGCCGTGCTGAGCGGGATCGAGATGGCGTGTTGGGACATTGTCGGCAAGGCGCTCGGCCGGCCGGTGCACGACCTGCTCGGCGGGCGGGTGCGCGACCGCCTGCGCAGCTACACCTACCTGTACCCGGAGGAGGGGGACGCGACCGACGTCTACACCGACCCGGAGCTGGCGGCGCGGCGCGCGCTGGAGTACGTCGACCGGGGGTTCACCGCGGTCAAGTTTGACCCGGTGGGACGCTACACCGTGTACGACGGGCGCCAGCCCTCGCTGGAGGAGCTGGACCGGTCGGAGCGATTCGTGCGGCTCATCCGCGAGGCGGTCGGGGACCGCGCCGACCTCCTGGTCGGCACCCACGGGCAGTTCACGGCGTCCGGGGCGATCCGCCTGGCGCGCCGCCTGGAGCCGTACGACCCGCTGTGGTTCGAGGAACCGGTGCCGCCGGCGGACCCCGCGGAGATGGCGCGAGTGGCGCGCCAGACGACGGTCCCGATCGCGACCGGGGAGCGCCTGGTCACCAAGCACGAGTTCGCGCGCGTCCTGGAATGCGGCGCGGCGTCGATCCTGCAGATGGCGCTCGGCCGCTGCGGCGGGATCCTCGAGGCGAAGAAGATCGCCGCGCTCGCGGAGGCGCACGGCGCGCTGGTCGCGCCCCACCTGTACTGCGGGCCGATCGAGGGGGCCGCCAACATCCAGCTGGCGGCGTGCGTCCCGAACTTCCTGATCCTTGAGGGCATACAGGACTGGGGAGGCTTCCACGCGGAGATTGTCGACCGCCCGATCCGCTGGGAGGACGGCCACGTGATCCCGCCGGACGCGCCCGGACTCGGGGTCGGGCTCAACGAGCGGGTCGCGGAGGCCCACCCGTACACCGGGCCGGACCTGCACATCACGATGGACTACCAGGCGCCGTGACCGCGGGGGCGGCGGACGCGGCCGGACAGGGAGGAGGAGAGCGGATGAAAGTCGGGTTTGTCGGCCTTGGGAACGTCGGCGGGAAGCTGGCGGGCAGCCTGTTGCGCAACGGGTTCGAGCTGGCGGTCCACGACCTCGACCGGGAGGCGGCGGCCCCGCTCCTGGGGCGGGGCGCCGGCTGGGCGGACACCCCCCGCGGGCTGGCCGCCGCGTCGGAGCTCGTGATCACCTGCCTGCCGTCCCCGGAGGTGAGCGCCGAGGTCATGGAGGGCGAGGACGGCGTGCTCGCCGGGCTTGCGCCGGGCACGGTGTGGCTGGAGATGAGCACCACCGACGAGGCCGAGGCGAGGCGGCTCGCCGCGAAGGTCTCGGCCAAGGGGGGACTCCCGATGGACTCCCCGGTCTCCGGCGGGTGCCACCGCGCCGCGACCGGCAACATCTCGATCTTCGCGGGCGGCGAGCGCGAGGCGTTCGAGCGGGCGCTCCCGGCGCTGTCGGCGATGGGGCGGCGCGTCCTGCACACCGGCCCGGTCGGGTCGGCCTCCGTGCTCAAGGTGGTCACGAACTACCTGGCGACGGCGAACCTGCTGTCGCTGTGCGAGGCGCTGGTGGCGTCGGCGAAGGCCGGCATGGACCTGGCGACGACCTACGAGGCGATCCGCATCTCCTCCGGGAACTCGTTCGTGCACGAGACGGAGAGCCAGGTGATCCTCAACGGGAGCCGCAACATCAACTTCACCATGGACCTGCTCGCCAAGGACATGGGCCTGTTCGTCTCGGTCGCCGAGCGCGCCGGGGTCGAGCTGGAGCTGGCCCCGCTGATGCTCCGGATCGTCCGCGAGGGACTGGGGCGCTACGGCCCGAGGGAGTGGTCGCCGAACATCATCCGCCGCCTCGAGGAGGCCGCCGGGACCGAGATCCGCGCGCCGGGGTTCCCGGCGGAGATTGTCGACGACGAGGAGGAGCGCCCCGGCGCGGAGGTCACGGCCGCGCGCCCCGCCGGCTGAGCGCGCCTCAGCCGGGGACCGTCTCGGCGACCGACGGGCGCCGGGCCATCGCGTCCCGCCACTCGGCGAGCCGGGGCGACGCGCCCCTCCAGTCGACCTCGGGGAACCTGAAGTCGAAGAACCCGAGGAAGCACACCGTCGCGATGTCCGCGAGCGAGAGCGCGTCCCCGTGGAGGAAGCCGGAATCGCCCACCCGTCCGCCGAGGTGGGCCGCCACGCCAAGCGCCTTCTGCGTGCAGTAGGCGTCGAGCTTCGCGCTCTTGATCTCGGGGTCGACGCGCCTCGGGGTGATCATGACCACCCCGGCGTCGATCCCGCCGGTGGCGATCGCCGCCAGCGTGAGCGTCGCGGTGCGCGCCCCGGGATCCTCGGGGATCAGCCGCGGCCCGGCCATGTCCCGGTCCAGGCACTCGCAGATGACGCGCGAGTCGACGATCGGCCCGCCGCCGGGCGGCACCAGGATCGGCACCTTCAGCAGCGGGTTGTTCTCGGTCACCTCCGGCGGCCGCGCCCACGGGTCGACGAAGACGATCTCGCAGGCGGACGGGTCCGCCTTCTCGGCGACGGTGATCCGCGCCATGCGCCCGTACGGGCTGGTGGTCGATGTGTAGAGCCTCATGCCTCCTCCTTGTCCTCCTGCAAATGCCGGGTGTCGCCGCACTGCGCGCGGTGCCGCAGGCAGTGGTCGGCGAGCGTGAGCGCGAGCATCGCCTCGGCGATCGGCACCGCCCGGATCGCCACGCACGGGTCGTGGCGCCCCTTTGTCGAGATCGTCGCCGGGTTGCCGCCGCGGTCGACGGTGCGCAGCTCCCGGGTGATGCTCGACGTCGGCTTGAACGCGACGCGCACGACGATCTCGGCCCCGGTGGTGATGCCGCCGAGCGTCCCGCCGGCGTTGTTGGTGGCGAAGCGGAACGGCGGCTCCATCTGGTCCGAGTGCTCGCTGCCGCGGGCGCGCGCGGCAGCGAAACCCTGGCCGATCTCGACGCCCTTGGCGGCGTTGATCCCCATCATGGCGGCGGCGATGTCGGCGTCGATCTTGCCGAAGACGGGCTCGCCCCACCCGGCCGGGACGTTGCCGGCGCGCACCTCGACCGTCGCGCCGCAGGAGTCGCCCTCGCGGCGCAGCGTCTCGACCAGCGCGGCCAGGCGGTCGGTCGCCCCGAGGTCGGGCGCGAAGAACGGGCTGGATTCCGCGTCCTCCCAGGAGCGGAACGGGATGTCGATGTCCCCCATGCTGGTGAGGAAGCCGCGCACCCACACCGAGTGGTCGCGCGCAAGCAGCTGGCGGGCGACGGCGCCGGCCGCGACCCGGGCGGCCGTCTCGCGCGCGGACGCCCGCCCGCCGCCGCGGTGGTCGCGGATCCCGTACTTCGCCAAATAGGTGAAGTCGGCGTGGCCCGGCCGGAACTTGTCACGGATCGCCTCGTAGTCGCGCGGCTTCTGGTCCTCGTTGCGCACGAGGATCGCGATCGGCGCCCCGGTGGTCCGCCCCTCGAACAGCCCGGAGAGGATCTCGGGCTCGTCGCTCTCGCGCCTTTGCGTGGTGTGGCGCGACTGCCCGGGACGCCGCCGCCGCAGCTGCCGCCGCATCTCCTCTAGGTCGATCTCCAGGCCGGGGGGGCAACCGTCGATCACGCACCCGATCGCCGGGCCGTGACTCTCCCCGAAGGTCGTCACCCGGAAGCGCTCGCCGAACGTGTTGCCGGCCATCAGGGGCGGCCCCGGCTCACAGCGGGTCCTCCAAGACAAGCCGGGGCTGCCCCGCCCGCGTGTCGCCCGGCACAATCCGGAACAGCGCGCGGAAGGTGTCGCCCAGGCGCGCGGAGGAGAAGGAGAGCCCGGCGAAGGTGCGGTCGCCCATGCGCACCGACAGCCGGCGGCGGCCGGCGCCGGCGCGCTCGTCGAGCTTGGTGAACTCGCCGACAAAGCGCGGCCGCTCGAACCCGTTCCCCCAGACGGCGGTGCACAGCCAGTGCGCCGCCTCGGGGGTGATCTCGTCCGGCGCGGGGCTTCCGTCGGTGGCGACCGTGTCGGGGGCGTGCCCGGCCGGGGCAAGCCGTTGCGCGGCGGCCTGCGCGACGCGCGCGAACTCGCCGACCCGGGCCGCCTCCATCGCGAGCCCGATGGCGTACCCGTGCCCGCCCCACTGCAGTAGCAGCCCCGGCGCCTCCCGCTCGATCTCCCGGGCCATCGCGTGGAGGTTCACTTGGTCGGGGGCGCGCCCCGAGCCGCGGACCAGCCCCGGGTCGCCGGGGCACAGCGCGAACGCCGGCACCCGGTGCTCGCGGACGAGGTGCGACGCGATGGGGCCGGAGAACCCCGGCGGCCACGCCGGGTCGAACAGGACGATGGCGGGCAGCCCGGAGAGGTCCCGTCTCCCGATGCCGGAGGCGATTTTCCTGTCTTGGGCCTGCCGCTCCTGGTTGATCCGCCCGAGGGTGGCCGCGTGCCCGTCGGCCTCCGCGTCGCCCTGGGCGAGCAGGCACGCCATGGCGGTGTCGCACCGGTCGAGGCGCCCGGCGGAGTTGAGCAGCGGCGCGATGCCGTGCGCGATGTCCTGCGTGGTCGCGGTCCCGAGCCTCCTGCCGGCCTGCCGGAACAGCGCGCGCACCCCGGGGCGGCACTCCCCCGTGTTGATGAGGCGCATCCCGTTGGCGACAAGGATGCGGTTGTTCAGGTCGAGCGGGCACCGGTCGGCGACGGTCCCGATCGCGACCAGGTCGAGCGCCTCCGCTGGCGGGGCGGCGTCCCCGGTCACTTGGCGGCGGATCGCGCCCGCGACGTAGAACGCGACCCCCACCCCGGAAAGCGTCTTGCTCGGGAACGGGCAGTCGTCGCGGTGGGGGTTGACCACGCAGCTCGCGCCCGGGAGGCCCCGGCGCGGCAGGTGGTGGTCGGTGACGCACAGCCGGACCCCGAGCCGCTTGGCGCGCTCGGCCGCCTCGAAGGCGTCGACCCCGTTGTCGACGGTCAGGATCAGCCGTGCGCCGGCATCGGTCTCCTCCTCGACGATCGACGGGACGATCCCGTGCTCCTGCGACGTCCGCGGCGGGATCCGGTGGCGGACGGTCCCCCCCAGCTCGCGCAGGGTGGCGACGACCAGCGCGGTCGCCGTGAACCCGTCGGCGTCGGCGTCGCCGACGACGCAGATGGGGTCGCCGTCCGCGATCGCCCGCGCGACGAGGCTGGCAAGGGTCCCGATGTCGGCAAATCCCGGCTCCAGCAGGTCGTCGAGTGGCGCGCCGATCTGGCGCCGGTCGCTCACGCCCCGGGCGGCGAACACGCGCGCGGCCAGCGGCGGTAGCCCCTGGCGCTCCAGGGAGCGTGCCGACTCCCCGGGAAACTCCCGTGTGACCGTCTCCATCAGGCGCGGCGGCGGGCGCCCGGCCGCGGCGCCCGGGAGGGGTCGGCCGCCGCCAGGGCCGCCGTCAGAACCGGTCCTTCCAGGTCCTCAGGGCCCCAAGGATCTCGTAGGTGTGCTCGGGGCGCTTCCCCAGCCGCTTCTCCGCCTTCGACTTGATCGCGTGGGCCTGCCAGCGCAGGAAAGGGTTGGTCTCCTTCTCCAGCTCCAGCGTGCTCGGGAGCGTGGGCTCCCCGTTCGCCCGCCTCTTCGAGTCGGCGCGCTCGCGCTGCTCCAGCCGGCTGTTGTTCGGGTCCGCCGCCAGCGCGAAGCGGATGTTCGCCATCGTGTACTCGTGCCCGCAGTAGATCAGCGTGTCGCCGGGAAGGGCGCTCAGCTTCTCGATCGACAGGAACATCTGCTTGGCGGTGCCCTCCAGCAGCTTCCCGCAGCCGCAGCCGAAGATGGTGTCGCCGCAGAACAGGTGGCCGGGCGCGTGGTAGGAGACGTGGTCCAGCGTGTGCCCGGGGGTCTCGTACACCGTGAACTCCATCCCGACCTCGTCGACCTTGACGTGGTCCCCCTCCGACACCTGCTGGTACGGGAAGGCGAACGACCGGTTCTGCGGGGAGTACACCTTCGCGTCGCCGTGCCTCTCCAGGATCCCGGCGATCCCGTCGGTGTGGTCCGGGTGGTGGTGCGTCACCAAGATCGCGCGCACGCTCAGGCCGTCGGCCTCGCACCGCTCCAGCACCGGGGCGGCCGCGCCGGGGTCCACCACCGCCGCCTCGGCACCCTCGACAATCAGCCATATATAATTGTCCTCAAGCGCCGGGAGCGCGCTTATCTGTGCCATGGGATGGTTCCCCCAAGTGAAAGCTCTGCGACATGGGCATTATAGTGCAGACTCGTGGATGACGACCTACTTCGGCCGGCGGGCGGCCTTGGCGGAGCAGCGGCACTTCGACCGCGTCACGCGCGGCGTGCACGGGTACTTCGCGGCGCAGGTCGGCATGCCGCGCCACGACCTGCTGAGGCGGTGCCCGATCGGGTGCCGGGTGCGCGTCGGCCGCTCCTCGCGGTGCGGGGTGCGCGCGACCCCGTCCTCGCTCCCGTTCGACTCGGACAGCGTGGACCTGCTGGTGGCCGCGCACGCGCTTGAGTTCGCCGCCGACCCGCACGGGATCCTGCGCGAGGCGGCGCGGGTGGTCCGCCCCGAGGGGCGGATCTCGCTCGCGCTGTTCAACCCGCACAGCCTGGTGGGTCTGCTATGCTTGGCCGACATGACGGGCGAGTTTCCCAACCACGGGAACCTGATTTCCCTGGCGAAGCTGAAGGACTGGCTGACGCTGCTCGACTTCGCGGTCGACGGCGGCGAGTTCGCGCTGTACATCCCGCCGGGGACGACCCGGCGCACCCGCGGCGCCTACGGCTGGCTGGAGCGGGCGGGCGCCCGCTGGTGGCCGCTGTTCGGCGCACTCATGTTCCTGCAGGCGCGCAAGCGCATCCCGGGGACGAACCTGATCACCCCGAAGTGGCGCGCGCCGAGGGCCCGGCACAACCACCTGGCGGTCGCCGGGCAAAACGCGCAGTGAGCGCGCCGGGCGCGGGCGCGGACGCCGTCGCTGTGGCGGTGGTCGATGCGGTGTGCAACCCCAACCCGGGTCCCGGGGGATGGGGTTGCGCCCTGGCCGGGTGCGGGCCCGCCGGGGAGCGCTCCGGCGGCGAGGCGCAGACCACGCTGATAAGGATGGAGCTGGAGGCCGCGCTTGCGGCGGCCGGCATGGCGCCCGCCGCCGGCGTGCTGATCCGGACAAAGTCGACGCTCCTTTGCGACGGGATCAACCGCTGGCTTGCGGACTGGGACCGACGGGGACTGCTCGACCGGGAGGCCAAGGACTCGCCCAAGAACCGCGACCTCTGGCGCGGGTTGCGCGACGCCATCCGCGCGGTCCCGGTCCGGTGCGAGTGGGTCCCCAAGGAGCGAAGGGAGCGGGAGCTCGCGCGCGCCAACGAGTTGGCGCTTGCGGCGGCGCCGGCCGCCGAGGCCGGGCAGGGCGCCAACGGGGACTCCCCCGCGGGGGTCCCAAGGTCCCGCGCCCGGCAGAAGGCTCCCGCGCTCGGCGCCGGGCTCCACGTCTTCACGGACGGGTCGTGCCTCTCGAACCCGGGCCCCGGGGGGTGGGGGGCAGTGATTGTCGACGGCGACGACGTGCGCCACCTGAGCGGCGGGACGCCCGACACAACGAACAACCGCATGGAGCTGCGGGCGGCAATCGAGTCGCTGCGGCTGATCGACGCGGGCATCCCGGTGACGGTGCACACCGACTCGACCTACGTCCGCTCCGGGATCACCGCCTGGGCGCGCAAGTGGGCCGCCCAGGGCCTGCTGGCGCCGCCCCTGGACGGCGTCGAGCCCGACCGGCCGAAGAACCGCGACCTCTGGGCGCAGCTGCTGGAGCTGGACACCGGGCGCGCGGTCAGGTGGGTGTGGGTCCGCGGACACTCCGGCAACGAGCACAACGAGGCCGCGCACCGGCTGGCGCACGCCGCCGCGCAACGGGCGAGGGACACGGCGTGAAGACCGTCTATCTCGACACCGAGACCACCGGCCTGAAGGTCGAGGAGGACCACAGGATTGTCGAGATCGGCGCGGTCGCGTACGTGGACCGCAAGCAGCTGCCGGGGGACTCCGGGCAGTTCCAGTGCTACTTCAACCCGGGGCGCGCGGTGGACGAGGCGGCCCGGATGGTCCACGGCCTGGACGACGAGTTCCTCTCGGACAAACCGAGGTTCGCGGACCGGGTCGACCAGTTCGCGCAGTTTGTCGCGGACTCCCGGGTGCTGATCCACAACGCGAAGTTCGACACGGAGTTCCTCGACATGGAGCTGCGGCGGCTCGGCCGGCCGCCGCTCGCCGACCTGGTGGACGAGATCGTCGACACGCTGGTGCTCGCGCGGCGCCGGTTCCCCTCCGGCGGGAACTCGATCGACGGGCTGTGCAGGCGCTTCGGCATCGACGCCTCCGGGCGCACCAAGCATGGCGCGCTGCTCGACGCGTCGCTGCTCGCGGAGATCCACCTGGCGATGACGCGCGGGCAGATCTCGCTCTCGGAGTTCGAGGCCGGGGGGGAATCCCGGGGGGGCGGCGACCGGCGGGCGAAGCGGGACCTGGGACGCTACAGCATCCGGGCCGTGAAGGCGAGCGAGGCCGAGCTCGAGCTGCACCGCTCATGGCTCGCTGAGCTGCGCAACACCTCCGGCGTTGACCTTTGGCCGGGCGAGAAATGAGCGCGGACCTGCACCTGGTCGGGGTGTGCGGGACCTACATGGGGGGGCTTGCCCTGGTCGCCAAGGACCTGGGACTCCGCGTCGAGGGGAGCGACCGGGCGTTCTACCCGCCGATCAGCCGCCAGCTGGAGGAGGCCGGCGTGCGCTGCCACGCCGGGTACGACGCGGCGGCGGCGGATCGGCCGGCGGACACCTACGTCATCGGCAACGCGATCAGCCGGGGCAACCCGCTGCTCGAATCGGTGATGCGGGAGGGGGCGCGCTACACCTCCGGGCCGCAGTGGCTGTTCGAGCGGGTCCTGCGCGGGCGCGAGGTGGTCGCCGTGTCGGGCACACACGGCAAGACCACCGTGACCTCGATGGTCGCCGAGATCCTGGAGCGCGCCGGGCGGGCGCCGGGGTTTCTGGTGGGCGGCATCCCGGCCGGGTTCGGCGTGTCGGCCCGCCTAGGCACGGGGGAGTGCTTCGTGGTCGAGGCGGACGAGTACGACACGGCGTTCTTCGACAAGCGGCCGAAGTTCATGCACTGCCGCCCGCGCGTCGCGGTGCTCAACAACCTGGAGTTCGACCACGCGGACATCTACCCGGACCTCGGGGCGATCCGCACGCAGTTCTCCTATCTCCTGCGCACGGTCCCCGACGACGGGACGGTCGTCGCGAACGCCGGGGACCCGGAGGTGATGGCGGTCGTCAAGGCCGGCTGGACCGGGAAGGTGGTCACGTTCGGCGACGGCGGCGAGGTCGGCCTCGCGGAGGGTCCGGACGGCTGGCGTGTCTCGGTCGGCGGCGCCCGGCCGGGGATCCCGGTCCCCGGTCACATTCTCGGGAGGATCCACCGCCTTGACGCCCTTGCGGCCGTGTCGGCCGCGATGGCCGTCGGCGTGGGGGCGGAGGACGCCCTGGGCGCGCTGTCCTCGTACCGTTTCCCGGCACGGCGTCTCGAGCTGGTCGCGGACTGGGCCGGGCGCCCGGTGTACGACGACTTCGCGCACCACCCGACCGCGATCGAGGCGACGCTTGAGACGGTGCGCGAGATCCATCCCGGCCGTTCGGTCGTCGCCGTGCTGGACGCGCGCTCGAACACGATGAAGTCGGGGCACTGGAACGACCGGCTGGCCAAGGCGTTCGGCGACGCCAGTGTGGTGGCGCACCAGCACCCGGACCTGCGGTGGGACGCGTCGTCGGCGCTCTCCGCGCTCGGCCCGCGGCTGAGGGTGACCGCCGAGCCCGGCGAGATCCCCGGCATCAGCGGCGAGCTGGCCGGCCCGGACGGGGTCGTCGTCCTGATGAGCAACGGCGACACGCGGGAGCTCAGGAGGCTGTTCGCCGCGAAGGCGGCGGGCGCCCCCGGTGCCACGCCCGCCGCCGTCGCCGCCCAAGTGTCGGAAGTCGCCTGATGGTCGAGGTCATCGCGATCGCCACGTGCCTGTTCCTGGCGAGGGTGCGGGACCCCCGCCTTCTGGAGAAGCTGCACGGGCAGGGCGCCGCGCGCATGGGCAGCTTCCTTTCTCACCACCAGATCGGCCCGGGGCTGGCGTGGGCGCTGTTCGTGCTGTTGCCGGCCGTGCTGGCGGGGATCATCGACGCGCTGATATTCCACTCCGGGATTCTTCGCCTGATCCTGTCGCTCGCGGTGGTGCTGCTCGCCTGGGACATCGCCCGCTTCCGCTACTTCAACAGCCGGGTCATCCAGGCCCTGTACGGGAACGACAACACCCAGGTCGAGTACCTCGTGGGGCGGTGGCTTGGGCGCGGCGGCGAACGGGCGCTCTCGACCGAGGAGGTGCTCGGCATGTGCGGAAAGCGGCTGTGCGAGGACTTGTTCCTGTCGATGTTCTGGTTTGGCGTGCTCGGCCCGGCGGGCGCCGTCTTGGGGTTCGCGCACGGCCTGGCGGGCAGGGTGGTCCAGATCCCCGAGGGGGTCGACCGCGTGGTGCGGTTCCCGGTCGAGATGCTCACGGTGCTCATCATCGCGATCGGCGGGAACTTCGGCCCGGCAATGGCGCGGATCCACACGTCCGACCCGGTCGGGTCGGCGATCATCGCCGCCGCCGGGATCGACCCGGAGCATGTGCACATCGAGCAGGTGCCGGATTTCCGGCGGCTGGTGGACCGCGTCTTCTGGTTGGGCTTCCTGCTCACGGTCATCCTGGCGCTGGTGTTCCGGTGACGGCGCCCACCGTGTTGCCTCGGCCGGACCCGTTGTGACATCGCAGGCACCGGAGCTTGGCGTGGGCGGGATCGGCGCCCGCGCCGCGAACTGCCGGGCGACGGCCTTCGCATGACGGAGGTCGCTCGGGTCGAAAACGCTCCCGCGATCCAGCGGTCGATCCGACCG
>CAZZIL010000204.1:0-7712 GCA_964654265.1 uncultured Gammaproteobacteria bacterium
GCCTAAAATCCCCCGGTGAAGGAGACTGACATGGGAGCGAAAACCGACCGCAAGACTACCCGGAAGGGCACTGACCGGGGCCCCGGTCCCCGGGGTCCCGGGGACCCTCGCCTGGTAGCTGGGGCGAATGGCCTGAAACGGATGGGACGTGGGACCTTCCCGGCCGCGATGCGGAGGCGACCGACAACAAGCCGGCCACAATGATGGCCATCGTGAGCATCGCGCGGGCCGCGCCTGATCCCGTCACCACCGCAACTCAGGGGAGAGATGGACCTGTTTGGCGGCAGGCCCGAAGCCCGCGCCCGCGTCCATCACCCACGTCCGGTGGACGATGGACGAGCTCGGCGGGCACATCAAGGCGATGATGGCGCGCAAGGAACCCGACGCCAACGAGTCGCCTGATGGCGTCCGGCGCGTGAGACCTGCCCGGTTGGCCTGCCCCGTGCAGTGGCTGGCGGCGCCGTCGCCGGTGATCGTCACCTTGCCGGTGTGGCGGATCTTGCCGGGGTTGCCCGGCGCGACGGGCGGTGCCGGCGGCGCGCCGACTGCGAGACCGACAACCGTCGCCGGGCGCGATCACCGGGATCGAGATCATGTCTTCCCGGGAACCCCCCACAGACAACGGTGTGGCACAACAGCAACCTGGCGCGCGAAGGGCCGACGCCGATCCCGGGGGGGCGGGCCAATGACATGTGCGCCATCGATGTTCCGGGGACTGCCGCCAAGATCTTCGTGCTCAGTGCCGGCAGCCCCGTCACCTTGGCGTGCATCGACCCGCTCCCGCATCCCCGTCCCGGGTCCGATGAGGGACAACATCATCGGTCTGCGCGACCCCGGACGCACGCGGCAACGATGCCGGTGTGGTCGGCTAGACTGCGTGACCCGAGAAAGTCGCGTCGCAAGGGGCGGTTGACGTGGCAGACATCGATCTCCTCGCGCAGGACGGCAGTTCCGCTTGCGCCCGCGCGCGCGGTGTCACGACAGACCGACCACGGCGAGAGAGACAACGGTCCCGCGCAACGCCGCCAACCCGCCGGCGCCTACCGATCGGCGAGTTTCCCGCCAGGCGCGCCAAGTTGTGCCGACGGACCGGCGGGCTGGTGTATTATTCGGACATGGTTAGTCCGAGGAAGAACCCGTTCAAGCCTGGTGCGGGACGGTTTCCGCCGGAGAGGGTCGGGCACGATGAGGCCGCCACGTACTTGGCTGACAGGCTGGAGGACATCAGGGACAAGGACGGCGGGGACATGGTCGTCCTCTACGGCCCGCGCGGCAACGGGAAGACGGCCCTGCTTGGGGAACTCTGCGAGGAGGCGAAAGGCGGGGACACGGACGTCATCGAGATCGACACCTCCGACATGGTCGGCGGTTCCTTGGCAGACGTGCTGGCGGCCGAGACGGTCGGCGCCGAGCGGGAGATCAAGGAGGCGGAGATCGGTTTCATGCAGGTCCGGGGGAGGATGGCGCTCAAAAAGGCGCCGACGCCCACCGGCGGGAACGCGTTGCGCAAGCGCCTGAACAAGCCGCTGTTGTTGGTGATCGACGAGGCGCACGAGATGCCGCTCGACTTTGGGCGGTCCTTGTTGCTCCCCGCCCAGCGGTGCATAAAGCAGGGACTTCCCTTGCTTGTGGTCCTCGCCGGAACGCCGGGTCTCCCGGCCCATCTCGGGGAGATGCGCGTGAGCTTCCGTGAACGTTGCACAAGGTTGCGGATCGGTCGCCTGGAGACCGACGAGGCAGTCCGGGAAGCCTTGGCGAAACCGGCGAAAGACTCCGGGATGCCCATTGACGCGGACGCGCTGGAGAAGCTGGTGGAGGAGAGTCTTCGGTATCCCTTCTTCGTGCAGAAGCTCGGGTTCGAGTCCTGGAACGCGGCCCACACCCGGGGCGGAACCCGGCGGATCACCCTGAAGGATGCGCAGAGGGGGGTCGCCATCATGGAGGAAAGCCTGCAGGAATTCTACGATGAGCGCAGGATCGAGATCGGGAAGCGGAACGTCCTGGCCGAGGCGGAGGCCGTGTCGAAGGTGGTCTTCGACCGGGGACGGGACCCCCGGCTTACCACGTCAGAGCTGATGGCCGCGGTGGAGGGCGCCGCGGCCCCAAACGGCCGGAACCCAAGCGAGTCCTTGCGACACCTGGACCACCTCGGACTGGTCTGGAAGACCCCTGGGCTGGACTGGGAGCCGGGGATCCCGTCGCTCTGCAGGTTTCTGGTCAAGCGGGAGGGGTTGCCCCCCGTGTGACAGACGCGCAACGGCGTGTCAGCGGGGGGAAGTCGGCGGCATCCCCTCATTGCGTGGAAGCCCGGTCTCGGGTCGTGCGCGGCCCACGCCGGGGCGGGTCCCGGCGATCACCTTGAAGGACGCGCACAGGGGGACGCTGTTGCGACGCACTCTTTCCGGTCAGTTTGGCATCAAGCCGTTCGGCAAAGGGCGGGGCGGGCGTGCCGCGCGGGTCACGCCCCGCCGTCGAGCTCCAGCACCATGGTCGTCGACGCCGAGAACCCGAACAGCGGCCTGAGGAACGAGGCCGACACCGTGCCGGCGGGGCGAAACCCCCGCCGCTCGTAGAGCGCGCGCGCCCGCGGGTTGGTGTCGATGACGTCGAGGCGGACCTTCCCCAGTCCTCGGGCGCGCGCCTCTCCGACGATCGCGTCCAGCAGCGCGGAGCCGACCCCGGCGCCGCGCGCGCCCGCGTCGACGAAGATGCCGTCCATCAGCAGCACCCCCGGCGCGACCTCCCGCTCCAGCAGGCCCAGCGGCAGGGCCCGCCAGGCCGCGCCGAACGGCCCGTAGACTTTCCTGAGGTCGGCGAACCCGCCGCCGACAAACGCGCCGTCCGCCGTCTTGTAACCGGCGACGCCGAGCAGCCCGCCGTCCGCGGACACCGCGCTGTGGGCGAACGCCGGGTCGGCCACCCCCGCGACAAAGCGCACGGCCTTCTCCTCGGGACCCATCACCCGGCCGAGCTTGCCGGAGAAGGCCTGCCAGAAGAGGGCGGCCACCCGCTCGCGGTGCGCCTCGGCGAACCCCTTCACGATCCTGTGCCCGGTCGGCGGCATGCCCGGATTATCCCCTGTCGGCGGGCGCGCGCTGATGTAGAATTTCGCCCATGAGACGGAGGTTTTCCGGCGCCGTCGGCGGCGCGCTTGTCGGGCTGGCGCTTTTGGCGCCGGTCGCCCAGTCCCAGCTGCTGGACTGGATCGCGGCGGTGGTCAACGAGGACGTGATCAGCGCGACCGAGCTCGACCTGGAGATCGACCGGGTGGAGCGGTCGATCGCGGCGTCCGGGGCGACGGCGGTCCCTGCCCGCGACGTGCTGAGGGAGCGCGTGCTTGACCTGCTGATCGACCAGCGGCTGCAGCTGCAACGCGCGGCGAACCTGGGCATCGAGGTCGGGGAGGCGGACCTCGACCGGCTGATCGGCGTCTACCGGGAGCAGAACGGCCTGCTTGACGACCCGGCGTTCGCCGGGCGGCTCGCGGAGATGGGGCTGGCCGAGACCGACTTCCGCAAGACGTTCAAGGAGGACGTGCTCATCACCGAGGCGGTGCGCCGCGACGTGCTGCCGTACCTGAGCATCTCGGATGACGAGGTCGAGCAGCAGGTGCGCAAGGAGACGGACCGGCAGTTCGTCCGGGAGTACCGGCTCCGCCACATCTACATCGGGATCGGGGCCGGCACGGCGGGCGGGGAGGTCGACGAGCGGCGCGCCCTCACCGAGTCGTTGCGCGAGCGAATCCTGGGCGGCGAGGAGTTCGCGTCGGTGGCGGCCGCGCACTCGGAGTCCGAGAGCAGCCTTGAGGGCGGCAACCTCGGATGGCGGGACAGCGGGTTGCTCCCCGACGCCTTCCTGGAGGAGGTCGAGGGCATGCGCCCGGGGGACGTCAGCCCGGTGATACGCACCGCCAACGGGTTCCACCTGCTCATGCTGGAGGACGAGCGGGACATCCCCCGGTCGACCGAGGAGGTCAAGGTGCGGCTCAGCATCATCACCCTGGACTCGGAGGAGGAGGGCGCGCTCGCGCGCGCCGAGGAGCTCCACGGACAGCTGCTCGCCGGGGCCGACTTCGCCGAGCTGGCGGAGAAGGAGTCGATCGACCCGGCATCGGCCGCCGAGGGCGGCGACATCGGGTGGGTCAACCTCTCCGAGCTGCTGCCGCAGATCGCCGAGGCGGCGCTGGACCTGGAACCCGGCGAGATCTCCCCGCCGGTGCGCTCGGACCTCGGGCTCCACATCATCCGGTTTGTCGACCGCACGATGGAGGAGGCGAGCGAGGAGCGGATCAAGCAGCGGGCGCTGGAGACGATCCGCGAGCGCCGCCTGTTCGAGGCGCGCCGCAACTGGGTGAACTTCCTCAGGTCCAACGCCCACATCGAGATCAAGGAGGCCGGGTAGGGGGTGAAGTCCCTGCCCATAGCGGTCACGACGGGCGAGCCGTCCGGGATCGGCCCGGACATCGCGTTTTCCCTGCTCAGGAAGAAGTTCGGGGTCCCGATCGCGATCCTGTGCGATCCCAGCGTGCTGGCCGAGCGGGCGCGGATGCTCGGGATCGATTTCAGCATCGGGGAGTTCACCCGCTTCGAGCCGGAGGACGGGTGCGCCCGCCTGGTCCCGGTCGAGGCGCCGGCGCCTGTCCGGGCAGGGCATCCCGACCCGAAAAACGCCCAGTATGTCCTGGAGCAGATCAACCGCGCGGAGTGGGGGTGTCGAGCGCGCCAGTACTGCGCGATGGTCACCGGGCCGGTCAACAAGCGTGTGTTGTCCGGGGAAGGGCGGACATTCACCGGGCACACCGAGCACCTCCGGGACAGGACCGGGGCGGCGGACGCCACCATGCTGTTTGTCAACCCGCGGGTCCGGCTGGCGCTGGTCACGACGCATCTTCCCCTTTCCCGGGTCGCGACGACCGTCACGACCGGGCTTGTGCTTCGGAAGATCGACGCGCTCTCCGACGGGCTGGCCCGCTGGTTCGGCATTGAGCGGCCGCGCATACGGGTGGCCGGCCTCAACCCGCACGCGGGGGAGGGGGGACTGCTCGGCAAGGAGGACTCCGAGGTGATCGCCCCGGCGGTCGCGCAGGCGGCCGCAAAGGGACTGCGCGTCACCGGTCCGCACCCGGCCGACACGGTCATGCTTCCGGAGTCGCTTGCCGAGACCGACGCGGTTCTGGGGATGTACCACGACCAGCTGCTGCCGGCGGTCAAGGCGCTCGACTTCCACGGGACCGTCAATTTCACGCTTGGCCTGCGGATCGTCAGGACCTCCGTCGACCACGGGACTGCGGAGGACCTTGCGGGGACCGGGCGGGCAAGCCCCCTCAACATGGAGGCCGCCGTGCGCCTGGCGGCCGAACTCTCCGGGCGCCGCAAACGCGCGATGGCGGACTGACCGGCGGATGGGTCCGCGTCGAGGGCCGGTCCCCGTCCCCGGGATCCCGGACGGCCTGGGCTTCGCCCCAAAGAAGCGGTGGGGGCAGAACTTCCTCACCAGCGAGCACGTTGCCGAGGAGATGGTCTCCGCCATGGGGATCGTCCCGTCGGAGACGGTTTTGGAGATCGGCCCGGGCACCGGGGCGCTGACCCGCCAGCTCTTGCGCACCGGCGCATCGGTCGTCTGTGTCGAGATCGATCCGGCGCTGTGCGCGATGCTTAGGGAAGGGGTGGGGGACGCCCATCCGAACCTGAGGGTGGTCAACGGGGACATCCTGGGGTGCCGGCTCGCCGGGCTGTGCGACGGGCGGCTCAGGGTCGTGACCAACGCGCCGTACTACATCTCCTCCGGGCTGCTTGCCCTGTTCTGCGAGCAGGGCGATTCGATCGAGGACATCCACATCATGCTTCAGCTGGAGGTGGGGGAGACGCTCCTTGCGTCCCCCGGCGCCAAGGCGTACTCGCGCGCGACCGTGATGATGTCGCTGACCCACGGGATCCGGCGGATCATGGACGTCCCCCGCCACCTGTTCAATCCCGAGCCCCGAGTGGATTCGGTCGTCCTGGGGATGCGCCCGACCCGCCGGCTCGACCAAGGGACACGTCGCCGGCTTGACCGGCTGCTGGTCGCGGCGTTCAGGCACCGGCGCAAGAAGCTGCGCAACGCGCTCGGGGGCACCCCCTTCGGCGAGGCGATGGCCCGGCTCGGGATCCCCCTCGACTTGCGGGCGGACCAAGTGCCGGCCGAGGACTACCTGCGCGTCGTGCGCGAGACCCCCGCGGACTGACGCGCCACCGGCGCGCCCCGACGGGCGCGGCGCCGGATATAATCCCGCATCCGCAACCTCCCTTGCCAATGGCCATCGTCTATCTCCACGGGTTCAACAGCTCCCCCGAGTCGAGCAAGGCCATGATGCTGGTCGACTATTGCGCCGCCAACGACATCGGCTGCGACGTGCCGATGTTGCCGCACATGCCCGACGAGGCGATCGGCCTGGTGCAGGGGATACTGGACGAGGGCGGCCCCCACCTGCTGGTCGGCAGCTCCATGGGCGGCTTCTACGCGACGTGGCTGTGCGAGAACCGCGAGGGGCAAAGCGCCGTGCTCATCAACCCGGCCGTGCGACTCGCGGAGAAGCTCGCGGACGAGGTCGGGAAGACCCAGAAGAACTACCACACGGACGAGGAGTACCTGTTCACCGAGGAGCACGCGCGGCAGATGGCCGCGCTTGAGGTCGGCGCCATCCGCGACCCGTCGCGCTACACGCTCTTGGTGCAGAAGGGCGACGAGCTGCTCGATTACGCCGAGGCGGTGAGGCACTACGCCGGTTGCTACCAGGTCGTGGAGGAGGGCGGGGACCACAACTTTGTCGACTTCGAGCGCCACTTGGCGCGCATCGCCGACCTTGCGCGGTCCTTGGGCGCCGACTGACCCGTCAGCCGGGAAGGAGCGCGCCCATCCGGTCCAGGGCGCGCGCCACTTCCGCCAGGGGCAGACCCAGTATCCCGGTCGGGTCCTCGCCCCCCATCTCCTCCAGCAGCGCGACGCCAAGGCCCTCAATCCGCATGCCGCCGGCGCAATCGAGGCCCTCCCCGGCCTTCGCGTAGCGCCGGATTTCGTCGGGCGAGAGCGCCCGCAGGGTCCCGGGGTAGGAGCGCAGGATGGGGGTCTCGTCCCCGTCGATCCCCACGACGCAGACGGCCGTGTGCAAGGCGAAGGCCTTGCCGGACAGCGCGCGCAGCATGTCGGCCAGCGCGTCCCGGGTGTGCGGCTTGCCGAAGGTCGCGCCGCCCGACTCCATCGTCTGGTCGGAGCCGATGACAATCGCGCCCGCGTGGCGCCGGGCGACCCGCCTGGCCTTCTTGCGCGCCAAGCGGACCGCGGTCCGCGCGGGCGACTCCTTCGCCAGCGGGGCTTCGTCAATGTCCGGGGAATCGCAGGTGAACCGCACCCCCAGGCGCGCGAGCAGGGCGCGCCGGTACTGCGACGACGAGGCAAGCACAATCTCGGGCATTCGGCTCCGGGGACGGGACAGCTGGCGCCATTGTAGCCCGCCGCCACGGCCTGAGGACACGCCGGACGCGCGGACCCCGGGCGACCCGGAGGGGGAGAGGGCGCCGGGGGTATAATCCCCGCCATGAAAAAGGACACGCATCCCCCCTACCACTACGTCGAGGCCCGTTGCTCGTGCGGCAATCAGCTGACGATCGGCACCACCCGGCCGGAGCCGCTGCAGCTGGAGGTGTGCTCAAACTGCCACCCGTTCTACACCGGCA
>CAZZIL010000205.1:0-5231 GCA_964654265.1 uncultured Gammaproteobacteria bacterium
GCGGCGACGGCCGCCAGGTCCTCGGCGAAGGTCTGGCCCGAGGCGCGGTAGCGCTCGTCGGTCCAGTCGAAGGGGTCTTCCGTGTCGGATGCGAGGGGCGCCCACGCGGTGGCGACGGTCGCGCCGTCCGCCCCCCGCCAGCGCACCGCGATGGCCTCGGCGTACCGCCCGCCGTGGTCGGTCTGCGTCCACTCGCCGGTGGCGGGGTCGTAGGCGTCGATGTCGATGCGGAGGGGGCCACCATGCTCGGGCGCGCCCAGCGGAACCACCCGCAGGAAACGCAACCGCTCGCCGGGCACGCCCGGGATCTCCGCCGAGGGCGGGTTCGAGGCGGAGTATCTCGTGTTGCGCCACGCGCCGTCCGAGGCGCGGTAGTACATCGCCCCCGAGTGCCGCCACGAGACCGCGCCGTCGGCCATGGCGCGCTCGCCGAAGAGGCTCCGAGGGGCGGGGGCCGGGACGCGGTAGTGCACGGTCCAGGCGAGGGCCGAGTCCACGCCCTCGAGCGAGTCGAGCGCGAGGCGCGGGATCGAGGGCGGGGGTTGGTAGTCGAGCGCCGCGGCGCCGACGTCGCGCCCCGCGTCGAGGGCGACGAGGACGACGTCGTAGGCGATCTCGGCGACGGAGGCGTCCGCGACGAGCGGGGCGAGGTCGTCGAGGGTCGTGTTGCCGAGGGCGTCGGACGCGGCGTAGGTGAGCGAGTAGAGCTCGCCCGGGAGGTGGTCCCGCGCGAGCGGGAACCACAGGGTGGCGACGGTCTCGCCGGCCGCGTTCCGCCAGCGCAGCGCGAGCGCGCGCTGCGCGGCGTCCGGGATGTCCACCCGCGCGTCGAGGCCGCCCACGTCGAAGACGAAGAGGTTCGGGGTCGACCAGCCGGGCCAGGCGACGCGGGTCTCGCCCGCCCGGTGCTCGCCGACGATGGGGTCCGCGTCCTGGGGGCCGTCGTCGTCGGAGAGGTAGCCGGGCGACCGCTCCTCGACGGCCATGGTCGAGGAGGCGCGCCACAGGACGGCGCCGTCGCCGATCGCGCGCTCGTCGAAGAGCGAGACGCGGGGGCCGGGCGCGAGCCCGTAGCCGGCCACCCGGCCGGCCAAGCGCGCGCCCGCGACCTGGGGGTCGTGCTGGCGGATGACGTCGCCCGGCCGAAGCCCCGCCGCATCGAGCCCGCCCCGGTACTCGAGCGCGTCCGACTCGTGCTCCTGGCCGAAGAGGTAGTGGCGCCCGACGCGCTGGGCCTGGCTCCTGCGCGTGCAGTGGAGCGCGGCGACGTCCTTTTGCCGGTAGCCGTACTTGGCGACCAGCTCGTCGTCGATCACGAGCTCCACCCCCTGGCGGTAGCCGTCGTCGGGGTCGGCGAACGACACCGCGACCGCCGAGACCCGCTCGGACCAGGGGCGTTGCGAGACCCGCATCTCGCCGTCTACGGCGTTCGCCGGGCCGACGATGGCCACGGGGTCGGAGGGCGCGTCGCCGACCGGCACGAGCTGGCCGGAGCCCCAGTAGACCCGCGCCCCGAACGAGCCGAGCACGTCGCGCACCACGCGCCGCGCGTCCGCAGCCGATGCGATGACGCCGTCGAAGCGCCAGCGGGGCTCTTCGCCGCCCTCGCCGTCGGGCACCATCTCGTCGCAGAAGCGCCCGATCTCGTAGAAGTGCCACTTCATCGCGGAGAGCGCGTCGGGGGAGAGCTCGCGCCCGAGGCCGTAGCGCCGGTTCGAGAGGAGGTCGTAGGCGCACCAGGCGGGGTTGTCGGACCACTCGCGGCGGAAGGTGCCGTCCCACAGGCCCTCGTAGGCGCGGGTCTCGAAGTCGCGGTTGCTCGGCACGTCGACCAGGAGGCCGAAGACCTCGTACTCGCGTCTCGTCAGCTGCGAGTGGTAGCGCTCGGCGTCGGCGACGATGCCGACGACGGCGCTGTGGGGGTAGGACTGGCGGAGCTCCGCGATCTCCGTCATGCGCGCCCAGCGGATGGCGTCGCGCACGCGGTCGGAGCGGGAGTCGGGGGTGAGGCGCGTCACGCGCACGTCGTGCGGGGCGGCGCCGAAGAGCGCGATGCGGTAGGAGAGCTCGGCCGGGGAGGTGTTCTTCTCCTTGATGACGGGCGCGAGGCGCGTGACCCACGAGCCGCCCGTGGCGCGGGTCTCGATCCGGAATTGGACGGTCGTGGCGTTCGAGTCGCCGCGAGAGTTGTAGCGCACCAGGGCCGGGAAGCCGATGGTGACGCGCACGGCGTGCACCGGGGTGGAGGTCGTGCGCTGGACGGCGCCCTGGAGCGCGCGGAGATCGAGGCCGACTACGCGCTCGGACTCGGTCTCCGGGACGCCTTCGAGCGGGTCCTGGTCCGGGGCGCCGAGACGGAACTCGAAGCCGATCCCCTCGATGTTGCGCGAGCCGTCGGACGCGACGACCGGCACCCCGTCGATGAAGACGGACTGGAGGGCCGCGCGGCCCGGATCGCCCAGGATGGACGTCCCGATGATCCGGATGAGGGACTTGCCCGCGCCCGAAAACGGGGCCGCCACCGGTCCGCCGATCTCGCCCTCGCATAGGAGGTCCACGATGCGCGCGGTCGAGCGCGAGAAGAGGGTGTTCGGCGCCTCTTTCGCCCCGCCCCCGCCGCCCTTGCCGCCGCCCCGGCCCGAGACGACGCGCGCCGGGACCGCCATCAGACCTTGCCCACCGCGCGCAGGACGTCGACGGCGTTGACTCCGGCGACCGCGGGCGCCCCCCCGTCCCGCTCGGCCTTGATGCCGGCGGAGACCATCGTCGATCCGATCCGCATCCGCCCGTAGACGACCGGCGCCGCGCCGCCCTGGGCGGCGGTGTTGACCGGGCCGTCGAAAAGGTAGCTCTGGCGGCCCTCGGTCTCGCGGTCGCCGTAGTCGCCGACGTCCGGAGCCAAGGCGAAGCCGATGACGACCGCGGCGGCCGAGATCGCGACGATGGCGATGAGCGTCGCGGTCTCGATGCCGGCGCCCTCGGCCGCGGGCGCGAGGCGCACGACCGCGTCCGGGGCGCGGACGCCCGCGAGCTCGGCCGAGGCGAGGTCCTCGCCGTCGACCGTCATCGACCAGGCGCCGCCCTCGAGGAGGCGCCGGAGCCGGGGCTCCTGGAGGCAGAGCGCGCCGACGGCCTCGGCCGGGGTCGCCGCCGCGAGCCGCACCGGCTCGGGGAAGAGCCCGCGGGCCGGGCCGTGGCAGTGGACGGCGATCACGCGGGCCGGCCTCCGGCCGCGGCGAGCGGGTGGCGGAGCACCCGGCGCACGTGCCCCTGCCAGCGCGCGATCGGGTCGCGCCGCGAGAGGCGGTTCGGGTCGTGCGGCCCGGCGCCCGATGGGTGGTGGAGCATGACGCCCGGCTCCACGATGACGCCCGCGTGGCTCACCGCGGCGCGCGCGCCGAAGGCGATGAGCAGCGCGTCGCCGACGGCCGCCTCCGCCGGCGAGACCTCGACGAAGCCCGCGGCCGCGAACCCCCGCTCGTAGAGGTCGGGGTGGCCGTCGTCCGCCCACCACGCCCACTCGCGGGGCTGGTCGGCGAGGACGAGGCCGCGCTCGCGGGCGTACCAGTCGCGGACGATGGAGTAGCAGTCGTCCACGCCGTGGCGATAGCCGCGCCCGACGTAGGGCCGGTCGGTGGCGCGCGCCTGGTCGCCGAAGGCGAAGGGCTCGGCCGCGTCGCCGCCCTCGCCGACCGGCACGATGTGCCAGGGCAGCGCCATCGCGATCTGCTGGCGCATGTCGGCGGCGCTCGGGCACGGCGGCGCCGGCGGCGGGTGGGAGTGGACGACGGCGAGGAGGCGCTCGCCGGCGGCGGCGAGGGCGCGGGGGTCGATGCGGAAGGCGGTCTCGGGCGAGGCGGCGGCGTTGGGGCAGGCCTGGTACTCCGCGCCGGCCGCGCCCTCGAGGAGGAGCCCGCAGCTCTCGCGCGGGAACTCCGCTTCGGCGTGCGAGCGCATCGCGGCGAGGACCGCGTCCATCACCGCCGCCTCGGGATCGTGCGCCCGACGCCGATGAAGCCGCCGAACGGGAGATCGTCGTCGGGGAAGCGCGCGCGGCAGCCCGACAGGCGCCGCGAGCAGCGGTCGTAGCGCGCGCCGGCGATGGGGGGCGAGAACGAGACGGGCCGGTCCTTGGCGTCGAAGTAGGCGTCGCCGGTGTAGGGGCAGGTCGCCTCGGAATAGTCCCACGCGCCGGCGACGGCGTCCCAGCGCCGGTAGGTCCACGAGCAGGGATCGCGCAGGACCTGGCGGCGGGGGAGCTTCAGGCCCTCGAGGTCGAGCGGGCTCGCGAGCCGCCACGTCATGCGCTCTCGCTCGCGGCGCTCGAGCGCCTCGATGCGCCAGCGCTCCTCGGGCCAGTGGCGCTCGGGGTCGGCCTCGGGGGCGCCGTCGAGCCAGCGCTCGAGGGTGCGCACCCGGCGCAGCGTCGCGCCGCGGAAGTCGTCCACCGCGAGCGCGGCGGCGACGAACGGCTCGTCGAGCCGGCTCACCGTGAGCGTCGGGCGCGAGGCCTGGCCTCCGGTCCGGTAGTCCACGCCCGCGAGTTCGATGGGGAGCGCGCGGTACTCGAGGCCGCCGTAGGCGAGCGGCGCCCCGGTCCGCACCCCCGGCGTGAAGCGGTGGACGCCGCCGCCGATCGCGCTCGCGTCGATGGTGTAGAGCGAGACCACCGTCCCGACGTCGAGGCGCTGCTCGTCGGCGCGGATCGAGCTCACGGGACGTGCGCCTCGCGGAAGGTGGCGGTCAAGTTGGCGTGGCTCGCCGAGACGCGCTGCTCCCGCCAGCGCTCGCAGCGCCACAGGCGCGCCGCCGTCTCGCCCGGAAGCGTGAACTCGAACGCCTCGACCGCGCCCCGCGCGCGGAAGAACGCGACGAGCGTGTCGAGGTCGGCGATGGGGACGGCGCGCCACACCGCCTCGAACGTGCGATCGATGTGGTTGACGCCGTCGGCCGCGACCTGACGGTAGCCGTCGCCGAACTTGGCCTCGAGCACGCGCGGGCGCTCGGAGAGGCGCGAGCGCCGGTCGCGGGCGACGTCGGGGAGGACCGGGGCCGCCACCCGTCACACCGTGTTCTGGGCGTTCAGCAGCCCGCCCGATCGCTGCTGGTCCGCGATGCGGGCGTCGATCGCGGCGGGCAGGAGCTCGGCGATGCGCCCGGCGATGGCGTCGCCGGTGTCGGCCGGGTCCCGGTCGGGCGGGGCGGCGACGGTGATGTTCGGGGCGATGGTG
>CAZZIL010000206.1:0-3805 GCA_964654265.1 uncultured Gammaproteobacteria bacterium
GTCGTCGAGGACCGCGAGCAGGGCGGCCTTGTCGCCCGACTTCTCGAGGTGGCGGTCGATGCAGTTCGCCGAGACGTTGAGCGTCCCGTCGGCGAACCAGGTGTAGAACGGCGCCTTGGAGTCGTCCAGGCCCTTCTCGAAGGGCTTGGTCCAGTCGATCTCGTCGCGGGCCATCGCGGTCCAGTAGCCCTCGTTGTCGGCGGCGGCCTTCTCGAGGAGCTCCCTGTGCCTGGTGGCGCCGATGCCCGCTCCGGACGCGAACTCCTCCGGCGGGTCGAACGAGCGGTTTTCGTGGAGGACCGAGTCGATGTTTCCCATTTCCTTTCCCCTGCTGTACGGTTTGCGGGCGATTTTATCCAAGCCGGAAAGTCATCCCGCGGCGGGGGCGTGGCGGTGCCGCGCGCGCCACAGCCAGTCCGCGACCAAAATCAGCATCAGCAGGACGGCGGCCGTCATGCAGCCGAGCGTGGCCGTCGCGCTCCCACCGCTGAGCCAGGCTACCGCGGTGCCGACCGCTGCGCCGAAGACGAACGTCAGAAAGCCCATCATGCTCGAGGCGAAGCCCGCGATCCTCCCGTGCGGGTCGAGTACGAGCGCCATTGAGTTGGACACGCACATGAGCGTGCCCATTGCGAAGACGAACACGATGCACGCGAAGCCGTGCGCGCCGAGCAGGCCGAGCGCGGACAGCGCGAGCCCGGCAAGGCAGGTTGCGGTCGCGGCCCCGATCGAAAGCGTCGCGGTCGGCAGCGTCCCGATCCTGTGAATCAGGACCCGGTTGAGCATCTGTCCGGAGAACACGCCGAGGCCGATCAGGCTGTAGAGGACCGCGAACTCGAGCCCGGTGACGCCGTACTCCCTCTCGTATACGTACTGGGCGCTGATCACGTACGAGAACATTGCGGCGCCGCTGACGACCAGGACCGCGAGGAAGGTCCGCGACTGGGGATGGGCCAAAAGGGCCCGCGCGGCATCCCTGATCCCGGCGGGGTTGAGCGCGTCCTCGTTGGGCTCGGGCAGCGTCTCGCGGTAGGCGAGCGCCGTGACGATCAGCATCGCCGCCCCGTACGCAAGGAACACGCCGAAGGTCGCGTTCCAGCCCCATGCGTCCGCGACGAGGAAGCTCGCAAGCGGGGTGAGGAAGACGACCGCGGACATCGTTCCCATCGAGCCCGAGTTGGTGTGCGCCAGGTCCGGGCCGGTGTACAGGTCGCGCAGGATCGCCCGGCCGACTATCTGCCCTGCGGACGCGCCCATCCCCTGCAGGACGCGGCCCGCGAGCAGCGTCGCCAGGTTGCCCGCGAGCATGCAGATCGCCGAGCCTGCGATGAAGGCGGAAAGACCGAAGAGGAAAACCGGCTTCCTGCCGAAACGGTCCGACAGCGGCCCGGCGAACACCTGGAAGAGGCCCATCGAGAACACGAGGTAGGACATGCCCAGCAGCGCCTGCTCGGGGCTGACCCGCAGGCCGTCCCCGACCATGCCCTGCAGCGGGGCGTAGCCGTCGATCGACATCGGCCCCATGCCGACCATGAGTCCCGAGTAGATGACGACGAAGGCGCGAGACATGGCCGGTTCCGGAACGCGCCGGCTCCGGCGCGGCGCGCGCGGGGTCAGCGGGAAAGCGAATCCGCTATTCTCACACGCCGCGGGGCGCCCCGGGCGGCGCGGCGGATTCCGGCGCGGGGGCAGGTCAGCGCCCGGGCGCCCGCGCCAAAGTTAAAATCGCCCTTCCGCGATGAGCGCCAGGAAGCAATCCGGCGGCAAGGCCGTCGGCATCACCGAGCTGGCCCTGCGCGACGGGCACCAGTCGCTCCTTGCGACGCGGATGCGCCTCGAGGACATGCTCCCGGTCTGCGACCGGCTCGACAAGGTCGGCTTCTGGTCGCTCGAGGCCTGGGGCGGCGCGACCTTCGACGCCTGCGTGCGCTTTTTGCGCGAGGACCCCTGGGAGCGCCTCAGGAAGCTTAGGGCCGCTCTCCCGAACACGCGGATACAGATGCTGATCCGCGGCCAGAACCTGCTCGGCTACCGCCACTACGCCGACGACGTGGTCCGCTCCTTCGTCGCGAAGGCGGCCGAGAACGGCGTCGACGTCTTCAGGGTGTTCGACGCGCTCAACGACATCCGCAACATGGACGTGTGCGTCAAGGCCGTCAAGGACAGCGGCAAGCACGCCCAGGGGACCATCTCCTACACGACGAGCCCGGTCCACTCGGTCGACGGCTTCATCGAGCTCGCCCGCAATCTTGCGGACGCGGGTTGCGACAGCATCGCGGTCAAGGACATGGCCGGGATCATGGCCCCGGGGATCTGCGGGGACCTGGTCTCGCGCCTCAAGAGGGACATCGGCCTGCCGGTCGCGGTGCACAGCCACTACACCTCGGGGCTTGCCGGCATGTGCCTGCTTCAGGCGGTCGAGGCCGGCGCCGACGTGATCGACACCGCGATATCGCCGCTCGCGGAGGGCGCCTCGCACCCGGCGACCGAGACCATCTGCGCGGCGCTCGAGGGCTCCGAGCGCGACCCCGGCCTCGACCCGAACGCGCTCGAGGGGATCGCGGACTACTTCCGGATCGTGCGCCGGAAGTACTGGCAGTTCGAAAGCAGGTTCACCGGAGTCGACCCGCGGGTGCTCAAGCACCACGTCCCCGGCGGGATGATCTCGAACCTGACCAACCAGCTCCGCGAGCAGGGCGCGCTCGACAAGATCAACGAGGTCCTCGAGGAGATCCCGAAGGTGCGCAAGGACCTCGGCTACCCGCCGCTGGTCACACCCACCTCGCAGATCGTCGGCACCCAGGCCGTCTTCAACGTGGTCGGCGGCGGCAAGCGCTACAAGACGGTGACCAACGAGGTCAAGAACTACCTGCGCGGGCTGTACGGCGCGGCGCCCGGCAAGGTCAGCGAGAAGGTGCGCAGGCACGCGATCGGCGACGACGAGGTGTTCGAGGGCCGCCCCGCCGACCGGCTCGGCGGCGACGAGATGGAACGCATCCGCGGCGAGGTCGGCTCGCTCGCGCAGGGCGAGGAGGATGTCCTGACCTACGCGATGTTCCCCGAGATCGCGCGTGCGTACCTCCAGGAGCGCTCGGCGGGCCAGCTCAAGCCCGAGCAGCTGCTGCCTCCGCCCGAGGAGGGCGCGCCGGCCGAGGCCGCGAAGGGGGGCGGAACCGGGCCGAGCGAGTTCCGGATAACCCTGCACGGCGAGACCTTCCACGTGAAGCTGACCGGCTCGGGGATGAAGACCGCCGAGCAGCGGCCGATGTACTTCAACGTCGACGGCGTGACCGAAGAGGTGCTCATCGAGACCCTCGACGAGATCCCGGTCCAGCCGGCCGCAGAGGGCGCCCCGGCCGCGAAGCCGGACGCCGGCGGCAGGCCGCAGGCGACCGAGCCCGGCCACGTCACCACCCCGATCCCCGGCAACGTCGTCCAGGTCTTCGCCGAGGAGGGCATGAAGGTCAAGCAGGGCCGGCAGCTGCTCGTGATCGAGGCGATGAAGATGGAGAACGAGGTCGTCGCGCCGATAGACGGCACGGTCGTCGCGGTGCTCGTGAGCGTCGGCGACTCGGTCAAGCCCAACGAGGTGCTCGTCGAGATTCACTGAATCGCCCGCCCGTGCGCCGCGGAGCCTGCGCGCCGGGCGGAAATGGGAAAATTAAACGCGCCGCGGAGAGGTGGCCGAGCGGCTTAAGGCGCACGCTTGGAAAGCGTGTATGCGGTCAAACGCATCGAGGGTTCGAATCCCTCTCTCTCCGCCAGACCCCCGCGGGGCCGGGTCAGCCCGACAGCAGCTCGGCGA
>CAZZIL010000207.1:0-2365 GCA_964654265.1 uncultured Gammaproteobacteria bacterium
CCTCATCGGTGCCCCCGGGACGCTCCCGAGGGAGTGCGCCGCGGAGTTCGGGGCCGGTGATCCGTGCCTCACCGATGTGGCCGCCATCCCGGCATCGGACATGCCGCAGGAGGTGGAGATCCCGGTGGACTTCACGTTCTCTGGCTCCTCCGGCAACACCGCCACGCTCGTCTTCGGCCGGCACGTGATCGTCATCGAGAACTGACCCGGCGCAAGACCCCGCCCCTTCCCCTCCGCGCCGGGCGCGCGCGCCGCGCCGCGTGAGGGAAGAGGGGGGTGATTTGTCGCCGGGCGGGCCGCCAAGGGCGGACGGCGGGAAAAGTCGGTTATCATTCGATCCATGGACCAAGATAGAGAAAATCCGTTCAGACCCGGCCCCGGGAAGGCCCCCCCGCACCTGGCGGGCCACGAGACTGCGGTGCGCCGTCTGACCGAAATGTTGGGCAGGATTGTGCGCCGAAGCGACAACGACATGGTGGTCCTGTACGGTCCCCGGGGCACCGGCAAGACGGCGTTGCTCGGCGAGTTTGAGGAGAGGGCGAAAAAACAGAAGGTGCGCGCCATTAGGCTCAGCCCAGGCGAGATGCTTGACAGCCCCGCAACGCTTGCGGACATGATGGCGCCCACGACATGGTTCGGCGTGCCGGTGCTCAAGGGCTTGATGGCAGGGGCAGGGGGCGTGTCGGGAGGAGTGGAGCTTGGGGCCGCCAAGGCACGCTCCGTGAGGGTTGTGATGCGCAACCTCCTGAGACGTCCGCTGTTGCTGATGGTCGACGAGGCGCACACGATGTTGCCCGCGTTCGCCAAGGTACTGTTGCAGGTTGCCCAAGACTGTATCAACGAGAGACTTCCCCTTCTGTTGGTCCTTGCCGGCACGCCGGGGATTGAGGCGAGTCTCGGCCGTGCCGAGGCCAGCTTCTGGGAGCGCGCGCGTTCGTTGAGAATTGGGCGACTGGAGTCCAAGGATGCCATCCGGGATGCGCTGTCGATCCCGGCGGAGAGGTCGGGTCTGCCGTTCGCCGAGGATGCGCTGGATCTGCTGGTGGCAGAAAGCCAAGGTTATCCGTACTTCATCCAGTTGGTGGGCGAGCAGTCGTGGGGTGCCGCCATAAAGCGCGACCCGGATGCGGATCGCATTACGCTGGAGGACGCCCAGCTCGGCGTGAGCATGGCGGGCGAGGAGCGGGACGCGCTATATGGGAGACGCCTGCAGGAGATCACAGAGCGGAAAATGAAGCCCGAGGCATTGGCGGTCTCGAGGGCGTTCGGTGCCCCTGATGCCGGCAACGCACTGTCAAGGGCGAAACTGGGGACGGTGTTGAAACCGGTCCTTACCGAGGGTCGGACCGTCGATGACGCCATCAACGAGCTGTCTGACGTGGGACTTGTTTGGCGGACAAAGAACCATTCGATCTGGGAGCCGGGAATCCCGTCGCTTTGTGCCTACATCACGGAGCACGTGGTGATTGACTGAATCCGGGGGACCGGTCGGACCCTCTCGCCTTGTCCGCCGGGATGACTGCCTCCGGGAAACGGGAAGCTGTGCCGGGAGACGCAATGACCGAGCCTTGCTGTGTGTCCGATCATTGGGGAGGGTTTTGTCCCTGCCCGCCCGCGGGGAGTCTGCGGGGAAGAGTGGCGTCCCGCGGCGAGGGGCCGCCGTTTGTCTTCGCCAGCTCTTCCCGAGACGACGAGGTCGCCGTTCGTTGTGCGCTCCGATGCGGGGCACCGCTTGCCGCCGGGTCTCTTGGTCGCGCGTCCGGGAAGGGCGTTCCGGCGACGGACGCCCGGGGCAACCTGCGGGCATCCGTTGTTCAGTGGCTGGCTTGCCAGGTCCGACACCCACACAGGCGCTGACGGGTCTGATGAGGGCCGGGTTGCGCGTTGCCTCCGGCTTCGACATCCGCCCGCCGGGGCGCACGCCACAGGCGGGCGCGCCACGCCCTTCCTCGGCCGGCACGTGATCGTCGTCGGACACCACCCCGCAAGGGGAGCGAAGCCCCGCGTCCGCGCCCGCCGGGCGCGGACGCGGGGGGCGTTTGTTGCCGGGCGAGGCTCTCAGGGGTCGGCTGGCGGGAAAAGTCGGTTACCATTCCCCCCTATGGTCCAAGAGAGAGACTGCTCGTCCGGCGTCGCCGCAACGCCCGATGTCTTCCACGTCGGCCTGTTGCGCGACGTCGGCTTCACCTCCGGCCTTGGGCGCCGCCGCTTCCCGTCGCGCGCCGACCGTGGCGTCGCCGACGCCAACGTCTACCTGATGCCGGAGCTCGAGAGCGCCAGGTTCAGGAGCGAGTCCGGCTCCATCGCCGACGGCGCCTTCGACGACATGGTCGCGTGGATGGGTCCTGACGAGCTCGTCGGCCGT
>CAZZIL010000208.1:0-1546 GCA_964654265.1 uncultured Gammaproteobacteria bacterium
GATCCAGGAGATGTTGCGGGAGCGCCGGTTGGTGGACGGCCGCCCGGCGGTGATCCGCAACGGCTACCACCGCGAGCGCGACCTGCTGACGGTGTGCGGGTCGGTGCCGGTGCGCGTGCCGCGCTTGCGCGCGCGCGATGGGGAGCCGTTCACCTTCCACTCGGAGTTGCCCCCCCTACCTGCGGCGTTGCCGGGAGCTGGACGAGGCGTTGCCGTGGCTGTACCTGCGCGGCGTGTCGCAGGGGAACATGCAGGAGACCCTGACGGCGTTGTTGGGCCCGGACGTTGGCACGCTGTCGCCGCAGCTGATCAGTCGGCTGAAGAAGCGCTGGAAGCAAGAGCACGCGGAGTGGTCGGCGCGCCCCCTCGGGAACATGAGGATCGTCTACGTCTGGGCGGACGCCGTCTACTTCCGCGTGCGTGGCGCGGCGGAGTCGGTATGCATGCTGGTGGTCATCGGGGCCGACGACCAGGGCAAGAAGCACTTCTTGGCGATCGAGCCGGACACCCGCGAGTCGACGCACAGCTGGAAGCGCCTGTTACACCAGCTGGCCGAGCGCGGGCTGGTGGTCCCCCGCTTGGCGGTGGCGGACGGCACCACCGGGTTCTGGGCCGCCCTGACGAAGGTCTTCGCGAAGACCCGGCAACAGCGTTGCGTGGTGCACAAGACCCGCAACGTGCTCAACTGCCTGCCAGAGTGCCTGCACGCCCAGGCCAAGACGGACCTCCGGGAGATCCGGGCCGCGCCCACCCGCAAGCAGACCGGGCGTGCCGCGCGGCACTTCGGCAAGGTCTACCGCGACAAGTCCCCGAGGCCGCCGAGTCCGTTGACAAGGACCTGGAGCGGCTCCTCGCCTTCTGCGACTTCCCCGGGGCGCACTGGATCTCGATCCGCTCGACTAACGTGATCAAGTCGGCGTTCTCCACCATCCGCCTGCGCACCCGCCAGACCCGCGGCAGCAACAGCGGCGGCACGGTCACCGGAATGGTCTACAAGCTGGCGATGGCCGCACAGCGCAGCTGGCGCCGGCTGGCCGGCTTCGAGTGCATCCCCAAAGTGCTGGAGTTCGTCCCGTTCCGGGAGGGCGTCCAGCAGGAAGAGGAGGAGGAGTGTGCGCAGGCGGCCTGATGAGCCAAACACAACATTTTGGCATTTCCCGGTGCCGGCGGTTTCGCGAGGTCCACGGCCCCCTCGTGGGCGAGATACTGCTCTGGTCTGCAGGTCTGTTTCCGTTTGGGACAGTGCCGGGTCAGGGGGAAAGGGGGCGGGGGACGGATGTTCAAGGAAAGCCCCCCCCCCCCCATGCGTGCCAAAAGAATAACGCACCCCTAAGCTGATGTCGACGCCCTCTGTCAGCGTGGTCATGCCTGTGCATAACAGGGACACCTATCTCAGGGAAGCGATAGGGAGTATCACCGCCCAGTCGCTTGCCGATTTTGAATTACTTATCGTTGACGATGCATCAGACAACCCGGCGGTCAAGGAGATTATTTCCGATGCCGAGCACAACGACGGCCGAATTCGGGTGATCAACCACCAGAGGAA
>CAZZIL010000209.1:0-4426 GCA_964654265.1 uncultured Gammaproteobacteria bacterium
CAGGACGACTTCCTGGAGAAGGTCGGCGCCCCGTCCCTGAGGAAATGCCCGTCCTGCGGGCGCCGTTCGTTCCGGCGCCTGGTGTCGCTGTCGGCCTTCCACCTGAAGGGTGACGGCTGGTACGTCACCGACTTCCGCGACGGCGGCAAGGGGAAGCGCGGCGGCGACGGCGCGTCGGCGAACGGCGACGGCGCGACGAAGGCCGGGTCCGGGGAGGCGGCGCCGAAGGCGGCCGCCGGATCGGGCGACGGCGCGCCGGCCGGGAAGGGGCCGGGCGGGGACAAGCCAAAGTCCGACTCGCGCACCGGGACATCGGCCTGACCCGTCCGCCGGACGGTCGGGGCCCCGGTGGATTCGATCGCCGACTCGACGGTTGCCGCGGTGTCCCTGCTGCTTGGCGGGGACGCCGAGCTGTGGGGGATCATCGGCTTGTCGCTGGCGGTGTCGACGGGCGCGGTCGCGCTGGCGACGTTCCCGGCGGTGGCGCTGGCGTACCTGTTGGCGGAGGCGCGCTTCCCGGGCCGGCGCGCGCTGATCGTCTCGATCCAGGGGCTGCTGTCCTTCCCGACGGTGGTGGTGGGGCTGGTGCTCTACCTGCTGCTCTCGCGCCGCGGCCCGCTGGGCGCCTGGGACCTGATCTTCACGCCGCAGGCGATGGTGATCGGCCAGTTCGTGATCGCGTTCCCGATCCTGGCGGCGCTGAGCTTCTCGGCGCTGCAGAAGAACGACGTGCGGGTGCGCGAGACCGCGCGCACGCTCGGCGCCGGGCGCGCGATGGTGGTGCTCGCCGAGCTGCGCGAGGCGCGCTTCGCGATCGTCGCGGCGGTCCTCGCCGGGTTCGGCCGCGTGATCTCCGAGGTCGGCTGCGCGCTCATGGTGGGCGGGAACATCGCCGGCCACACGCGCAACATCCCGACGGCGATCGCGCTGGAGACCTCGAAGGGGAAGTTCTCCCAGGGGATCGCGCTCGGCATCGTGCTGCTGGTGATCGCGCTCGGCGTGAGCGCGGTGCTCGGACACTACCAGGGGCGGGGGGAGCGCCGGTGATCCTCGACATCCGCGGGATGCGCAAGTCGTACGGCGCCCGCCGCGTGGTCGACGTCGACCGCTTCCGGGTGCGCCGGGGGGAGTTTGTGGTGCTGCAGGGGCCGAACGGCTCCGGGAAGACGACGCTCCTCAAGTTGCTGGCGCGCCTGCTGTTCCCGGACAGCTGCGACGGCTTCGCGCTCGACGGGGTCCCGGTGTCGGGGCGGGGCCCGGACCCCCGGGTGGTGTTTTTGCACCAGTCGCCGTACCTGTTCGACATGTCGGTGCGGGCGAACGTCGAGTACGGGCTGCATCGGCGCGGCGACTCGCGCGCGCGCGAGCGGGCGGAGGAGGCGCTGCGCGACGTCGGCATGGCGGGCGCGGCGGACCGCGGCATCGGAGGCCTCTCCGGCGGCGAGGCGCAGCGTGTCGCGCTCGCACGGGTGTGGGCGTTGCGGCCGATGCTCTACCTGCTTGACGAGCCGACGGCCCACCTGGACCGCGAGGGGACGGCCGACGTGTGGAGGATCCTCTCCGGGATCCGCGGGGAGGACGGGGCGAGCGTGGTCGTCAGCTCGCACGACAGCGCGGCGCCCCGGCTCGGGGACGTCCGCGTGGTCCGCATCGACGGCGGGCGGCTGGCCGACGCGGCGGACCCCGGTCCCGGGCTCAGTCCGGGATGAACTCCAGGCGGGCGCCGTCCCGGCGGCGCCCCGCCATGGCGCGGAGCCACCCGCCATCGACCTTGCGCACGCCCGGGAAGCGCCAGCGCGGCTTGCGGTCGCGGTCGATGAGCATCGCGCGCACGCCCTCCTGGAACTCCCCGTCCCGGCAGCAGGCGACCGACAGCCGCAGCTCGCGGCGGAAGACGCCGTCCAGCCCGAGGCGCGCGGTGCGGCGCCAGTGCTCCCACCACAGCGCGACCATGCCCGGCGACGCCTGCCCGGCGGCGGTGGCCGCCGCGTCGGCGGCCCACGGGCTGCGCATCCGCCTCCAGCGCGCCAGCGTCCCCGGGAGGTCGTCCTCCCGGGTGCGCCCGGCGATCTCGCCGATCGCCTCTCCGAACGCGGACGGCTGCAACCCCGGGGCGTCACGCCCGACGGCGGCAATGATCCGCGCCCGGTCCTCCTTGGCGTCGCCCGTGGGCGCCACCCGGCACAGGCGGCGCAGCGTCTCGCCGAACGCGCCGGACGGCGCGGCCACGTCGGCGAGCCCGGCGTCGATCGCGCCCGCGGCGTCGAGCCGGGCGCCCGTGGTCCCGAGGAAGAGCCCTGCGCCCATCGGCGCGCGCCTCAGGAAGCGCGCCGCGCCGACGTCCGGGTAGAAGCCGATCAGCGTCTCGGGCATCGCGATGCGGGTCGTCTCCGTCACGACGCGCACCGCGCACCCCTGCATGAGGCCCATCCCGCCGCCCATGGTGATCCCGGTCCCCCAACACACTGTCGGCTTCGGGTAGCGGTGCAGCAGCCGGTCCAGCCGGTACTCGTCCACGAAGAACGACTCGGCCTCGGCGATGCGCCCCTCGGAGAGCAGCCGGTGCATGGCGCGGATGTCGCCGCCGGCGCAGAAGGCGCGCCCGCCGGTGGTCCCGAGGACGACCGCCGCCACCTCGGGGTCGTCGCGCCACTCAAGCAGGCGCCGGGTGAGCGCGCGCGCCAGCCCGTGGCCGAGCGCGTTCAGCGACCCGGGGGCGTCGAGCAGGGCGATCGCGAGCCTGCGCCCCCCGGCCGCCTTGCGCGTGCGCGCGACCAGCCCGCCCCCGGAATCCGCTGTCGGCGCCGTCCCCATCGGCCGGGATTCTAGCCGGGCGGCCCCCCGGCTAGAATCGGCGGATGGCTGGCGGCGGGAAGGCGCCGGCCCGCACCGGCGGGCAGGTGATCGTCGACGCGCTCGCGGCGCGCGGGATCCGCCACGTCTTCGGCGTGCCCGGCGAGAGCTTCCTCGGGTTCCTCGACGCCGTGCGGGACTCGCCGGTGCGCTTCGTCAACTGCAGGTGCGAGGGCGGCGCCGCGATGATGGCGGAGGCGACCGGGAAGGTCGACGGCCGCCCCGGCGTCGCCTATGTGACGCGCGCGCCGGGCGCAACCAACGCGTCGTCGGGGGTGTTTGTCGCGCACCAGGACGCGACGCCGATGGTGCTGTTCGTCGGCCAGGCGGAGAGCGCGTTCGTCGGGCGGCGCGCGTTCCAGGAGCTGGACTACCGCCGCTTTTTCGGCGGCTGCGTGAAGCTGGCGCTTGAGGCCCGGCACGCGGACCGGCTGCCGGCGCTGGTGGAGCGGGCGTTCTCGGCCGCGCAGTCGGGCCGGCCCGGCCCGGTGGTGGTGTCGGTCCCGGAGGACGTGGCCGAGGCCCGCACCGCGGTCCCGTCGCCGCCCGCGCGTCCGCCGCGGGATCCGTCGCCGGGCGCCGCGGAGATCTCCCGGGTGGTCCGCCTCGCGGGCGAGTCCCGCCGGCCGACGATCGTGTACGGCGGCTCGGGGTGGACCCCGGAGGCCTCGGCGCTGCTCGGCGAGGTCGCCGCGCGCATGCGCGCGCCGGTGGCGGCGACCTTCCGCCGCCACTCGCTGTTCGACAACCTCCACGGGTGCTACGCGGGCGACCTGGGGATCGGGCCCAACCCGGCGCTGCTGCGCCTGGTGCGCGGGAGCGACCTGCTGCTCATCGTCAACGACGAGTGCTCGGAGATCCCGTCGCAGGGGTACACGCTGTTCGGCGTCCCGGAGCCGAGGACGCCGACCGTGCACGTCATGCCCGACCGCCGCGAGATCGGCCGGGTGTTCCGCCCGGACGTCGGCGTGCGCGCGACCCCGGGGACGTTCCTGTCGGCGCTCGCCCGGGAACTGCCGGCGCGCGCGACGCGCGCGACCCCCGGCCGGGTTCGGGCTGCGCACTCCTCCTACCTGGAGTGGAGCGGGCTGCCGCCGCCCGGCCCGGACACGACGATGGCCGAGGAGTGCGCGCGGTGGATGCGGGACCACCTCGACCCGGGCACGGTCGTCACGAACGGCGCCGGCAACTACAGCGCGTGGATGAGCCGGCACTACCGGTTCACCCGCTTCGGCACGCTGGTCGCGCCGATCGCCGGGAGCATGGGCTACGGGCTGCCGGCCGCGATCGCGGCGGGCCTTTCCCGGCCGGGCCGCCCGATTGTCTGCCTGGCGGGCGACGGGTGCCTGCAGATGACGGTCCAGGAGCTGGGCACCGCCGTCCAGGAGGGGCTGGCGTTCCCGGTGGTGGTGTTTGACAACGGCCAGTACGGGACCATCCGCATGCACCAGCAGCGGCGCTACCCGGGGCGCGAGTCCGCGGTGCGGCTCTCCAACCCGGACTTCACGGCGCTTGCGCGGGCGTTCGGGTGCGGCTCCGCCCGGGTGGAGCGCAAGGGGCAGTTCGGCCCGGC
>CAZZIL010000210.1:0-9443 GCA_964654265.1 uncultured Gammaproteobacteria bacterium
GGAAGAGGACCGCGACATCCCGCATCTTCAGGAAAGGGAGCGCGTGGCCTATGGCGGATGCCGGAGTTGCGCCACGATCGTCGCGCACGGGATCCCCCTGCTCCAGCAGGCAATCGCTGACCGGGAGATCGCGTGTGTCCCTGCCGTGCTCATGCGCCCGCTCGTTGAGAGGTGCCTCAGGGCGCACTGGTTGCTGTGGATGGCCGGCGACAATGCCGCCAGCGCCTTTCTCTCGGGCGGTTCCGCCGCGGACCGGTGGCAAGACTACCCGGGGCTGAGGCGGCTTCTGCAAAAATGCCGGAAGCACGAGCGGGACAAGGGACGCAACAGGCTTTTTCTCGGCCCGTTCGGGACGGACCCGGACAGGTTGCACAGGCTTGTGCACGGAGGCCCCAACGAGCTGCGTGGCGGGATGTCTGCCCGTGCCGCATCGAGGGAATACCCCAACAAGGTCGTTTCCGACATGGCCTTCGCGTTCGGCGGCGCCATGTTCATGGCCCACGAGAACATTGCGAAACTCGTGGGGGCGGGGCAATTTCCGTTGCGGCGCATCCGGGAACATCGAGCCGAGTTCCACGACCTGTTCTTCCCGAGAAGGTAGTTCCCCCGCCAACGCGCCTCCCGGAGCCTTGGACGATGTCACTGGTGGGTTCTGGGCCGATGATCCCGACGCCAAGGTGTCCCGGAAAATCAACGTTGTCGCACGGCGAGGGACTCAAGACGAGGATGCCGCGGAAGCTGGTGGGGACCAGACCGTCTGACGATCGCGGGGGCGCACGCGCAGGCCCGCGCCCCACGCGCTCACGGAGGGCGTTGCGCACCAGCGTTCCCTTGACGCCGGGGTGTGTCGTGGTATAATCCGACTGTTACCGGCGTCAGCATGTTGCCGTCACAAAGGCCGCCTTGCGCGGCCTTCCTTTTTTCTGCCGCGCCCGGCGGTCGCCCCCTCATCCCGGGGCGGATCGCCACCGGACGCCCCACCCTCGACCATGTCTCGGGACCCGTGCATCTTGGGCGGGTGCGCATGTCGGCGGTAACCGGCGCGTCGGGAGCCGTCCGCCTCTCCGGCAGGTTGTCGTCAAGGTGACGGTCACTGCCCGGGGGATTCCGGGTTGACGGGGCTGTCCGGCCGCGTCGCCGGGGTCATTGCCTCCTTCAGTCTCTGTAGCGCCCTGGCCTCGATCTGGCGCACGCGCTCGCGTGTCACGCCGAACCGGCGCCCGATCTCCTCCAGCGTGTGGCTGGTCGCCAGCCCGATGCCGAGGCGCATGCGGATGATCTCCGCATCCCGGGAGGGGAGCAACCGGTCCAGTGCCGCGTCCATCTCCTGCTCCCTGGCAAACTGCGGCTTGGCCGGGATGCGCGGCCACGTCTTCGGGCTCATCACGCGCCTCAGCTTCCGTAGCGCGCCGGCCTCGATCTGGCGCACGCGCTCGCGTGTCACGCCGAACTGACGCCCGATCTCCTCCAGCGTGTGGCTGGTCGCGCACCTGATGCCGAAGCGCATGCGGATGACCATCGCCTCCCGGGAGGGGAGCATTTGGTCCAGCATTGCGTCAACCTCCTGCTCGCGCTCCTTGGTGAGCAACGCATCCAGCGGGTCCACCGCGCTGACGTCCATCAGAAGGTTGGCGGTACTCCTCCACAGGCCATTGGTCGATATCGGCTCCGTCAGGATCACGCTGATGCGCCGGACCACGCCCTCACCGATCCCCAGGATCTTCGCGAGCTCGGGGACCGACGGATCGCGCCCGTGCTTCTGCAGGTGGCGTCGCCGGATCCGGTCCATCTTGCTGATCGTATCAGTCGTGTGGGCCGGCCCACGAATCAGCCCCGCCTGGCCGTCGGGCGAACGCTCGATTGCGGTGCGAATCCACCAGGACGCGTAGGCCGAGAGCCTGGGCCCGCGCCGGTAGTCGAACCTGTCCATCGCCCTCAGCAGGCCGATGTTCCCTTCCTGGACCAGGTCCGGGAACGACAGGCGGTCCCGGTCGGCGTGCCGCCTCGCGACCGAAATGACGCGCCCCTGATTCGCCCGGAGCATCTCCCCCTTCGCGTCCGCCACGCTCTTTTCGTCGGCCGCCAGGCCCTCGCCGATCGCCTTGAGCTCCTCCAGCCGCAGGTTGTTCGCGGCACAGATCCCTCTGATGGTCTCCTGCCCCTGCCTGACCTCCGCGACGAGCGACCGGATCCGGTCGTCAACGCAATCCCCCATGTGGTGCGTGACCCACCTCGTGCAGGCCTCGTCCCACTCATCGGGGAAGGTCACATCGAAGACACTGCCCGGACCGGAGACCCCAAGCTCCTGCCCGGCAACCCGGCGGATCGTCCGCTCGCACTCGCGCACCTTCCCGACCTCGGCGTGCACCCAGCCGGCAAACTCCCTCACGCGGTCGGCCGTGAACCGGAGCCGCAACACGCTCTTCACCAGCTTGCCGAACACTGACTTCCGTTTCGCCGCCAGGTGGCCCAGCCGCCCGGCGTCCCCCCGCCTTCCCTTGCGAGAGTTCATCTGGCGGAGGATGACGACCCAGGCCCTGTGGTAGATCTTGATCCGGTCGATGTGCGCCAGCGCCTGGCCCTTCAGTCTCTCCGGCCTCCGCTCAAGGGCCGGGCCGTCGTCCGTCTCCGCCTTCCGTCCCGTGGCCCCCGGCGCATCGTCCGAGAACAGGTCGCCGATGGCAATGTCGTCCTCGAAGACCCCGTCGACAAGCTCCTCGACCCCCATTCTCCCGTCGCTCACCCCCGATCCCGCGTCAATGATCTGCCCGACAATCGCCGGGCAGTGCGCGACCCGGTAGGTGATGCGTCGCATCCCCCTCTCGATCCTCCGCGCAAAGAGGATCTCCTCCCGGCGCCTCATCGGACGGGTCTCGCCTGTCTCGCGCGTGCGTGCCCGCGCGACATCGATCGTTCGACCCATCCCGGCCGGCCTGGGCGCCGTCGCCCCGACACGTTCCTCCATCTCCTCCGGGGAAACAACGGACCGCGCAGGCGCACCTCCCCGGCGGATGCCCGCGCACAGATCATGACCCCCATCCCTGAGATGATCCGGTTGGCGCGGCCCATCCGCTCCCCGTCGCCCAACCGGTCATCAGAAAGGGTGTCGCACACCTCCGGCGGGGCGTGGGTCGCGCGCGCAACCTTGGCGGTCTCGACCGACCCCGCCGCCCCTGCCCGCGCCCTGCCCGGGGCGACCCAACGTTTTGCCGCGCGCTTGCCGACGACCGGCACGGCATGAGGCGGGGTGGCCCAGTCCCTGTTCCCGCCATGCTTGGCGCCGCCCTTCAGGGCAAGGCCCACGTGCGATTCCCTTCCCGTCACTCCTGTCGACACCCGTCCCCGGACACCTCCCGCCGATGGTGTGCCGAAGCACATTGCGCAAGGAGGTCCGTTCGCTGGCGCCGGCATTGTAGGCTATCGGGGACGTGGCAGGCTGGCAGGCCACCGCCTATTCGGCGCTCCCCGTCTCCGAACGCCTCCTGTTCGGTGGCCCCCGCCGCGCGCGGAAGTGGCGGGAGGGCCTTTGGGATATCCGACTCCTCCCCCGCGCGAATCGGCGGGATGTTGTCGCTCACCCGGGAGAGACATCCGCCGGGAACGGCACCAAGCGCGGCGCCCGATGGCGGCCGAGGGAGCACCGCCCCGAATGTCAGTCAGTCACCGCCCGCTCGGCAAAGTGGGCGCATGGCAGCGGAATCCCCTGCTCCCAGGAAAAGGCACTGGGGCCCCGGACCAGCCCCGGGACCAACAGCCCGTTGGCCGCGCCGCTGGCGGACCACCTGCCCGACAACGCCGGCCGGATCGCATCCATCGGATCCGATTCGGAAAGCGTGTCGTCACCGTCAAGGGCGGCGAACGCCCTCGAGACTGCCACCGCCTCGGGCAGGGCCTCCCGGGTGGCGGCCTCCCGCATGCAACCATCACACAGGACCTCCCTTCGTCCATCCGGCAGGCGCGCGCCGGGCCTGGGCATCCCCCAGTCCGGTGCGACTCGCGTCCGGGTCGCGCCCAGTGGCAGCCTCCCGTGCGTGCTTGCCCAGGGTGCCCCATCGGGTGAAGGAGGGGACGAGGCTTGACATGACCCGGCCAAGGCACAATAATCGCGGGCGGCTGGCAAGGCATGACAGACCCAACTGACAGAGTCGGCGCGCGGCTTTCGGGCACGCCCGTCACGCAATCGCGCCGCATGCTCCCCGACTGGGGGGTCGCCCACATCGCGCGGTCTGACGCGGCCGGGCGCACCGCCGTTCCTGGGCGACCGGCGCAGGGCGCCGAGCGCGCTGTGCGGCAAACGGCGCCGGTCGCGCGTCTGGGGGAGCGGCCGCCCAAGGCGCCCAAGGACCAAGCGCGCCACAGGGGCGGGGCACACGCACGCCGTGCCCGCGAAGGTCGCGCAACACGCGAGAGCCCACACCGGACCGATCCCGCCAGTCGGGCGCCGATGCTCGCGGCAGGCAGTCGCAACGCACAACGCCGCCGCGGCGAACCGACCGCCGGCGGAGGCGTCCATCTCCAGGGGACGGCGACATGAGCTCGGTGCCACCTGCCAATTCCACGGGGACCGGGCGGCGCGTGGCATCGAGGGGACGGACACGCCGGCTGATCGCCTTCGGCTGGTACGGCGGGAAGTTCTCGCACCTGGACTTCCTGGCGCCCCTCCTCGCCACCGATGCCGAGCACTTCTGCGACGTGTTCGGCGGCTCCGCGTCTGTCCTGCTGAACGTCGGGCCCTACCCGGTCGAGACGTACAACGACATCGACTCGGAGCTGGTGAACTTCTTCCAGACCCTTCGCAACCAGCAGGCCAGGCTGATCAGGGCCATCAGCCTGACGCCGTTCTCGCGCGAGGAACTGGCGATCGCGTGCCAGCCTGCGCGAGGTCTCTCCAAGCTGGAGCGCGCCCGGCGCTTCTACGTCCGCGCCCGCCAGACACGCACGGGGCTGGCGCAAAAGAGCAGCGAGGGGCGCTGGGCCCACTGCGTCCTCACATCGCGCTCCGGAATGGCGGGGGCGGTCTCCCGGTGGCTGGGCTCCGTGGAGGGGCTGTCGGAGATCGCGCAGCGCCTGCAACGCGTCCAGATCGAGAACGCGCCCGCGGTGGAGGTGATCCGGCGCTACGACACGCCGGACACGCTTTTTTACCTTGACCCGCCCTATGTGCACGCATCCCGCGGGGACACGTCGGCCTACGGGTTCGAGATGACCGACGAGGAGCACTGCGAGCTCGCGGAGTGCCTCAACGGGATTCGCGGAAAGGCGGTCATTTCCGGATACAGGACCGGCCTCTACGACCGTCTCTTCAAAGACTGGCACCGCGTGGACGCAAGCGAGCGGCGGTGCAACTCCGTGGGAACGACACGGCAGGAGTCCGCGTGGCTGAACTTCTCCCCCAAGACGGCCGGGGCCGCACCCCCCGCAGCCATGGCGCGATGAACAACAAGGAGGCACGGCAGTGGCTGGACGCCGAGTGGGAGGGCGCGATCAAGAGGAATGCCGCAGCCCCGGACCCGGAGATCGATGCCTTGGTGAACACCGCCGCCATGTCTGTCCGGTACGCGCTGGTCACGCAGCTTCTGGGCAAGATCGCCGACCCGGCCCGAAGCCTGCTCACCCTTCAACTGGCTGCCGGCGGCAAGGGCGCTTGGGATGCGCGCCGTTTTTCGACCTCGGTGGTGGTCCCCTGGGTTGCCGCAAGCCAAAATGTCCTGGGGACCAGCGCGGAGCCGTACGCGAGCAAGCCGTTGCGAAGGGAGCGCCTTGAGCGGCGGATGCCGAATGTCCGAAACAAGGGGGACTGGGAACGTCTTGTCATCCTGTTCGAGGAGCTGGAGGCGGCCGATCCCGGGAAGACAGTCGAGGTGTTCCGACGGGTGCTTCAGTCCTTGGTGAGACGCATGGCGTCCCACAGGTTCGGTTACGCCATCCCCCAGCGGATCAGCCTTGCGCGCCTGCAAGCGACCCTGGACTCGTTCCTTGCCGAGCCCAGCGGAGGCCTGCGCCCCCTGGCGGTCACGACGGCGCTGTTGCGCACCGTCGGCACAGGGCTTTCCCTGTTCTCGCGCGTGGTGGCACAGGGGATCAACCAGCCCGATGTCGCCGGGCGCGCCCCCGGCGACATCGTTTGTTACTGCCACAGCGAAGCCGACCGAATCTGCCTGGTGGCGGAGGTGAAGGACCAGGAGCTGACACTCACCCACGTGCGGGCGCTGAGCCTGAAAGCAAGGCAGGCCGACGGAGGGTCGCCCAACCTGCTGTTCGCCGTCCCGGGCGTCAGGGCCGCGGACCGCGAGGGCATTGACGCGCACGTTGCCAGCGAGTGGGCGTCCGGCACGAACATACACACGATCGACATCAAGGCGCTGGTGGACGCCCTGTTCGTCCTGTTGGACGAGAGGTGGCGGGTTCGCCTGCTGCGGGCGATCGGTGACGAGTTGGATGTCCGGCAGGACCAGGTTGCGCGAAAGGCGTGGCATGACCTGCTCCTCTCGGCGGGAGGCAACCGGCAACGGGAGTAACGCTTGGCGGCCGAGGGTTGTGCCCGCCGGTGCGGCATCGGCAAGGGATCCTTCCCAAGAGCAAAGGGCCCAAGGCCACCACACGGGTCGCCCAGCCCCCCGTGGTCACAGAGACTGGGACCTTGCCCGGAAGCGCCCCGTGACGTCCGTGGGATGCCCCACGATGGAGGGCTGCCGTCCCGGGACTCCGGTGAGGTTGGGGGCGGTTCCTTGGCTGGCGCAGGGGGCGGGAGGCCGTCCCGCTCAGCTGGTGCGCGGGCGCAAATGCCGGGTCAGTCTCTCCTCGAAGCGGTCCCACAGCCTGCGCAACGCCTCCACCGTCACCAGGTAGAGGATCGCGGCCAGGATGTACGTGTTGTAGTCGAAGGTGCGGGAGAACGCCCGGCGGGTCTCGCCCATCAGGTCGAACACCGTGATGATGGCGGCGATGGCGGACCCCTTCAGCAACAGGATGATCTCGTTGCCGTACGGGCGAAGCGCGATGACCAGGGCCTGCGGCAGGACGACCTTCCAGAAGGCCGCCCGCCTCGACAGCCCAAGCGCGTGGCAGCCCTCGTGCTGGCCCTTCGGCACGCTCTCGATTGCGCCGCGGAGGATCTCCGCCTGGTAGGCGGCGGTGTTCAGGGTGAAGACGATCACGGCGCAAGCGAAGGCGTCCCGGAACACCCACCACAGCCCGACGGCGTCGAGCTCGTCCTTGAACGACCCCGACCCGTAGTACACCAGGAACGCCTGCGCGATCAGCGGCGTCCCCCGGAAGAAGTAGACGTACCCGTAGGCCAGCCGGCCCCAGAGCGGCGAGCCGGACATCCGCCCGAATGCCACCGGCACCGAAAGCGCCGCGCCAAGCACCATCGACACCCCGACCAGCGTGAGCGTGACGCCCATCCCCCGCAACAGCGCGCCCGCGTGGGAACGGATCGCCTCGAAGTCCGTCACCAGGTGGAAGGCGACCGCCAGGCCGGACAGGATCCAGACCCCCATCAGGAGGAACCCCAGGGTCCGGGCGCCGGTCCACTGGCGCACGGCGCTCATCGCGCGCCCACCTCCCCGCGCCTGGTCCAACGCTCAATGCGCGACAGGCCGACCGAGGACAGGACCGCAAGCAGCAGGTACAGCAGGCAAGCGATCCCGAAGAACAGGAACGGCTCCTTCGACACGCGCGCCGCGATGCCCGCCTGGCGCAGGATGTCCGGCAAGCCGATCACCGAGACCAGCGCGGTCTCCTTGAGGAGGATCATCCACAGGTTCGACAGCCCGGGCAGCGCCAGCCGAAAAAGCTGCGGGAGCACCACCAGCCGCAGGGACATGAGACCAGGCATGCCGAGCGCGCGGGGCGCCTCGTACTGCCCCGGGGGAATGCCGCGAAACGCGGAGAGGAACACCTCGCTGGCGTACGCCGAGAACACCGTGCCCAGCGCGAGCATCCCCGCCAGGAAGCTGTTGATCTGAAGGTCACCGCCCTCGACAAACAGCCCGTACACCCGGTTGAGCAGGAGCGGCAGGCCGTAGAAGACGATGAACAGCGTCAGCAGCTCGGGGAGGCCGCGGAAGATGGTGGTGTAGATGTTCGCCGCCGCGCGCAGGCTCGCCTCTCGCGAGTTCTGCGCGAGGGCGATCAGCAGGCCCAGGAGCAGCCCGAACGGCAGGGTCGCCAGGGCCAGCGACACGGTGACCCACAGGCCGGAGAGGATCTCGTCTCCCCAGCCGTTCGGCCCCGGCAACACCAGCTCAAGCACGGGTGCGCCTCAAAAGGCAATTCCGGCGGGGAGCCGGGCCGCGCGCACCGTCCCCGCACCGGGACGCGATCAGTACACGTCGAACTCGAAGTACTTGTCGTTGATCGCCTTGTACTTGCCGTTGGCGCGGATGCCCATGATGGCCTTGTTGAACATCTCGCGCAGCTCGTTCTCCCCCTTGCGGATGGCGATGCCGGCGCCCTCCCCGTTGATCACCGGATCGGTCGGCAGCGTCTCGAGCACCTTGCAGCAGGAGCCCTCCGGGGTCTTCACCCACTCGGACAGGACGACGACATCGTCAATGACGGCATCAACCCGGCCGCTCTCGAGGTCGAGCTTGTACTCGTCCGGCGTCGGGTAGAGACGCACCTCGGAGTCGCCGAACTTGGCCTCGGCGTAGTTCGAGTGCGTCGTCGAGCCCTGCGCCCCGATCACCCGGCCCGCCAAGTCGGCGGAGCCCCGGATGTCGCTGTCCTTCGCAACCCCGATCGCCGGCGGGGTGTTGTAGTACTTCTCGGTGAAGTCCACCTTCTTCTTGCGCTCCTCGGTGATCGACATCGACGCGATGATCGCGTCGTACTTGCCCGACAGCAACGCCGGGATCATCCCGTCCCAGTCCTGGATGACGAACTCGCACTCGACCCCCATCTCGGCGCACAGCGCCTCGGCGATCTCGACGTCGAAGCCGGCCAGCTCGCCGCCCGCCGTCATGTAGTTGAACGGCGGGTACGCCCCCTCGGTGCCGATGCGGATCTTCTCGGCCGCGCCCGCCGATGCCACAAGCCACCCGACCGCCAGCGTTGCCGCGGCGATCCTCCGAATTCCCGAAACCGAACCCATGTCTCCTCCTCAGTCAGGTTTGCCCGCTATCATATAGCAGAACCGTCCACAGAAAAAACGCGGGCGCCTCGCCTCCGCGCGCACGCGGGGCTTGGACCGCCGCCCCTCCGCGGTCGGTGGGGTCCTCCCGCCGGTCTCACCGGCGAACCTTGGAGCCTTTGATGACGCCTGATTTCCGCAGCTTTCGCACCAGTCCCTCTTGCGTGCCGACACCCTTCTCCCTGTTGCACGTGTGGCACAGGAGTTGCAGGTTCCCGATGCCGTCCCCTCCCCCCTTCGCGACCGGGTGGATGTGGTCGACCTCCAGGTTGCGCTTGGGGAAGACGATGCCGCACCCGTTGCAATG
>CAZZIL010000211.1:0-1946 GCA_964654265.1 uncultured Gammaproteobacteria bacterium
GGATCCGTCCCGGCGGCGCCGGGGGTGGCCGGGCCCGGGCGCTGACGCGGGCCGGCAGGTTCGGGGTCCGCATGGCCGGGGCCGCTTCCCCCGCGGCGCGCCCTGTCGGATCCCGTCGCCCGCCCCTGGACGGGGGTTTCCACCTCAGGGGCGTGGCCATCCCGGCGGGCAGGCCAGGAGAACGATGCGACAGTCCTGTCCATCCGCGCCCGGCGTGGCCAATCTCGCAACGATGTTCTCCTGCGAGCCGGAAGGCGGACCCGGGACCGCAACGCCCCCGCGGACGCCCCGTGATCGCACGTGTTACACTCGGACCTCAGGCAACAACTCCAGTGACACAGCCAACAGGACCGGGGGAGAGCTCCTCGATTTCCGTCACCGACTTCGGCCCGATCGCGAAGGCGGAGTTCGACCTGCGCCCGCTGACGGTCTTGGCCGGCCCAAGCAACACGGGCAAGTCGTACTTGGCAACGCTGGTCCACGCCATCTCGAAGTGCATCTCCAGAAGCTGTGTCGGAGGCTTGGCAGGATATCCGGGGCGTTCGGGCCCCAAGGACCCGACGCTGCCCCTGATGATGGCAGAGGTTGGCCGGGAGCTGTGGCAGGACGTTCCCCGGGACGAAAGGGACAGGTTCATCGGCTGGCTGAGAAAGTCCCGGAACGGCGCATCGAAGGGGGCCGGGGAAGGCGCGCTCCCGAAGCCCATCCAGGAAGTCCTGAGGAATGCCTGCGGGAGGTCCCTGGGGTCCGGCGAACAGGTCGAGGCCCTGCTGGCGCAGGGCTTCGGCATCCGGGATGCCCGCGTGCTGGTGCGACACAAGTCGCGGAAACCCGCCAGGGTCCGCGCCTCCTTCTCCGGGGAATCGATCGCGGACCTGGCCGGGCTTGAGTTCTCCCTCGGATCCTCGGGTGTCTCCGCGCGCGGCTCGGTCTCACCCGGTTTCGAGATCCGGGCGGCGCCGCACCTTGCCGCGGGCATCCTGCATCCGCTGGGACGACATCCCGGCCGCGGCGGGGAGACTGTCACCGAGGAGTCGGCTTGGCACGCCCTTGGCGCAATGCTCCACATGGTGCGGATGCCGCGCCTCAGGCTTGCCTCCCCGGTCCACCACTTTCCCGCCGACCGAAGCGGGATCATGCAAGCCCGGGACGTTGTTGTCAGCTCGCTCCTTGAGGGCGCATCCCGACCCGGATGGCGTCCGTCCGTGCCGGGGCCCTGGCTCTCCGGAGTGAGGGGGGACCTGCTTCGGGGACTTGCCGTTATTGACGATGTCGAGGGACCGCTGTCGGACCACGGAAGATCAATGGAGACGGATATCCTCGGGGGCGAGATCCGAATGGAAAGGGTGATGGGCATCACCCTTCCGCGGTTCCTCTACCGGCCGACCGGCTGGGGAGGCTCGGAAAAGGGGATACCCTTGGCGAACGCCTCGGCGATGGTGTCGGAGCTGGCGCCGATTGTCCTTTGGTTGCGGCACGTGGCCAGGAAGGGCGACCTGCTGATCGTTGAGGAGCCCGAGGCCCACCTGCACCCGGCCCTGCAGGCGAAGTTCGCCGTCCACCTTGCAAGGCTGGTGAGGGCGGGGGTCCGGATCATTGTCACCACCCACAGCGAGTGGATGCTGGAGCAGTTCTCCAACCTGGTCGGCGTGGCGCGCCTGCCGAAGAGGCGACGGGCAGAGCTCGAGATGCGCCACAAGGGGATGGTGGGAACGGACCTGGACGGGTCCCAGGTCGGGGCCTGGCTGTTTGTGCCGAAGACCCGGCCGGAGGGGTCGGTCATCGAGGAAATCCCGTTCGATTCGGAGTCGTGGACCTTTTCCGGGGAATTCACCGATGTTTCCCTGCACCTGTACAACGAGTGGGGCGAGATACAGAGGCAGGCGTTGTCCGCCTGACGTATGTCCTGCGGGAGATGTGTCGGGTTCGTGCGGGATCCCCCGGCG
>CAZZIL010000212.1:0-1510 GCA_964654265.1 uncultured Gammaproteobacteria bacterium
GTGTTGCCCTCCAAGGCGACTTGGCGCCGCCCGCGGGTTCGCCGAGTCCGGTCGCCTGCCCGGAATGATCCCCGGGTATGCGCCCCGTCGTCGTCATGCGCCTCACGACCGATCCCGACTCAGGGGGTCCCACTCGGGGCAGGCCGGGAGACCGGCGCGCGGTTGCGCTGGCACGAGCGGGAAGCAGACCCGCAGGACCGGAGGCGTTGTGGGAGTCGGGCGAGCCGGTCCTCGGCGCGGGGGGCGGCACCCGGTCGCGTCCGGTTCCCGGCCGCACACGGCGCAAGGCATCACCGAGGCTGTCCGCGCGTCCGGCGCCGGGGCGAGTCCAGCCGCACCTGGCGGGAGCGTCCCCGCCGGGTGATCCCGGGGGCGTCGCCAGTGCGCGATCCCGGTCGCCCGCCCCGGAGTGGCGCATGTGCGCCGGGTGGGCGGGCCACGACGACCGCGGCGCGCGACGCGGGCGGGTTCCGACAGACCCCGCGCCGGACGCGCGGCCGTGATCCCGCCGCGTCAGTCACCAACGCGTGCCGGCGGGGATCGACGCGCACCACGCCGCGGAAGGCGATTTCCCGGAGGAGACGCCGACCCCCGCGCCACCGGGTGCGGGTCCTGCCACTATGCTGTTCGGCGGCGCCGGGCGGACAGGCTATCCGACCGGCACCGTCCCCCGATCACTCGTCGGCGTGCCGCGCGAAATACGCGCACAGCGACGGGATGCCGGGTTCCCACTCGTCGTCGCTGGGCGTCTCCCAGATCAGCCCCAGGCGGACGAGCGCCTCCAAGGCCGTGTCGGGGGACGACCCGTGGGACGGGGCCGTCTCCGCCAGTATCCTGTCCAGCTCTCCGTCCGTGATGCGCGCGCGCTTCCCCGATTTGATGATCGCCCTCGATACCGCCTTGGCCTCAAGCAGGACTCCCTGCCTCCTTGCCTCCCGGTAGCGGGTCCGGTAGAACCCTGTCCGCTGTTCGTTCGCCTCGGTCAAGCCTGCTGTGGCGTCCGCAAGCGTGATGCCGCGGAAGTTTCGCGCCGTTGTTGCGGCCTCCCAGGCGAAATACCCGAGTACCTGCACAAAGAACGGATAGCACTGGCTCTCCTTCACAAGCAGCTCGAGGGCGTCGTCGCTGATCGGGCGGCCGTCGCGCCGGGCCGGGCCGGCCAAGGCCTCCCGGGTTGCCTCCTCCGATTCCAGGCGGCCGATCCGCAACCGGGTGCAACGTTCCCAGAAGCTGGCCCGCATTGTCCCGAGGTTCGTTGTGATGCCCGGGGTCCCCGCAAGCACTAGGAGCAACGGGCGTTTCTTCATTATGAGGTCCTGCGCCGTCTGGAGCAACTCTGTCCCGGATTCGGTCGGCATCTCGTGCGCCACGTCCACGATCATGACGACCGAAGACTTGTGCAACAACGACTCGAGGGCCGGTTTGATCGCGACCTCCTCGTCGTCGCCCTTCTCGAACTCCACGCTCAGGCGGAACTCGTGCCATCCCCCCTCCACCTTGCGGATTTTCC
>CAZZIL010000213.1:0-1782 GCA_964654265.1 uncultured Gammaproteobacteria bacterium
GCTCGTGATTGTCCTGCACAAGGTCCACGGGTCGACCAACTGGCAGCGAAACCGCCGCGGCAGGTTCTTCTCGACCGACCCGTGGCGGCCGATCAACGCGTCGCGGGCCGTGCTTGTGCTTGGGCACAAGGAGAAGACCTTGGCGAGACTGCCGTACACCTTCGGGTTCCAGGCGCGCCGCTTCAAGGAGCTCGGGATGGACCTGGTGGTGGTCGTCGGGTTCGGTTTTCGGGACGAGCATATCGTCGCCTTGCTTCTGGATGCCCTTGACAAAGGGGCGGACCTTCTGGTGGTCTCCCCGGAGACTTCCGATTCCTTCGAGAGGTTCCGGGCACGGGCGGCACAAGCCAAGGCCGCCAGTCCGGGTTCCACACCGGGTCGCATCCTGGTGTTGCGCCAGAGGGCCCGCGACTTTTTCATGGATCTTCCGGGGTCGCTGCAACTGGGAACCCCCGTTGACAATGGCGACGCGTGAAAGCCCTTGCGGTGTGTCGATGGCACACACCGTCCCGCGACCTTGCAGTGATTGGCGCGAGGGGGTGGTCCGGGGGCGGCGCTGACGGGCACGATCTCCCCTGGCCTCCTGCCATCGGTCGATGATCGGGCCGATGGCGGTCGGGATGCCGCGGCGGGCGGGCCGGGCACGGTGTTGCGCGGACGGGACCGGCAGAGGGGGTCGGCCAAGCCGGGAGTTGGTGGTGACGACCGCCGGCCGGGACCGTCATGGGCGTCGCCTCGGCAATGGCGTGCGTGATTGGTCCGTCTGGCGTCGGCCTGTCGGTCGGCGGGGGTCCCGCGTGCGCGCCCATCGCCTGACCGGGCGTTGCTTGGACGAGGGGCTCACGCCGGTCGCGGGTTTCGGGGTGTCCCGCACCGTGCCGCGGTGCGCGACGGAGGGCAGGTCGGCCGCGCAGGATCGCCCGCGCGTGTTCGGGCGTGCCTGTCGCGCGGTTCTTTCCCGATGGGCCACCGAAGGCACTGGATGCAACACCGCGCGGGCAGGATCGGCCAGAGGAGATCGACCAGGTCAAGGTGTGCTACACTTGACGCACGATGGCACAAGGAAGCGACCATCTGGGGAGAGGAGCGATTGGGGACCCCCAATCATCGGGGGGAACTGTTGCCCTTGGCGGACCGGGTGCAACCACGGGAGACGCGTCATCGGCGGGGACCCACACGGCAAGCGGCGCGTTGCAACCGACAGCGACGGTGCGACACCCTGTCGGCCTCAGGATGGCAGGGCCGCCGCCGTCGCCCGTGGCGCACGCGCAGGACGCAGGCATCGTGTTCAACCGGGCACAGGGGCCCGACGGGGTGCTCTCCCGTCTGAGACCTCTCATCCACAGCGCCCGATATGACCGGGACGCCCTGACGGCCCCCGGACAGGCCGGGGCGATCGGCTTGCTCGTTGCCATAATGGAATCGGGCAAGGAACGCCCGTTTGAGCGGGAGGTGGGCGAGACCGAGCCAATAGACAACTGGGCAGAGGTCCACGGGGACATGGCCACCTTTGTCGCCGAGTGCCTGGCGACGGCCGATGCCCTCTCGAGGAGTGTGGCGCAACAGCATGGGGGCCAAGCCCTCGACTTGGCGGAGTACCTTTTCGAGTACGCCCACGGCAACATGGGCACCAACCCCCGAAACGGGCCCGTCGCGCTGGGCGAGGGCGGCATCGACTACTACGAGGAAGAGTCAATGACCGTCCGGTGCGAGCTGTTCCGGGTGCCGGCGGGCATCGTCCGGGAGCTCCGGCACGACCTGGGCGCCCAAGGCCCGGAGACC
>CAZZIL010000214.1:0-2017 GCA_964654265.1 uncultured Gammaproteobacteria bacterium
TGTCGGCGCTCGCCGGCAAGGCCGCCTGACCGGGGCCGGTCTCACGGCCTCCACCACCAAGGGTCCAGCAGCCAGCGCCGCAACAGCGCCCTCGCGGATCGGGCGCGCCATCGCAAGGAGCCCCGGGACGGCCATCCGAGACGCTCCTCCACGCCGCCGGTCGCCGCCTTCCCGGACGTGCCCGGCCCTCCGTCCCGGGCCGCCGCAAGCGCCCCAAGCAACCGGACGCGCTCCTCGTGGGGCAGGTTCGCCGGGTCGCCCCGGATCCCCTCCAGCATCTCGCGGGCCTTGCCGGCCGCCGGGTTGCCCGGGTCCCGGCGACAGTCGTCGGCGGCTGTCTCCCGCAACGCGGTGAGGCCGCGGAGGATCCCCTCGATCCGGTCCCTCACATCCAGGGCCATGCCGTTCCCGGGATCGATCCGCAACGCCGCCTCGCAGTCGTCGCGCGCCCCGGACAGGTTGTCGATGCGCGAGCGTGCGAACGCGCGCACCGCGTAGGCCTGCGCGCTCTCCCGGTCAAGCGCCATCGCCCGGTCGCAATCGTCCAGCGCCCCCCAGGGATCCCCGAGGCTCGCGCGCCCCAACGCCCGCGCCTCGTGCGCGGCCGGGTTGAGCGGGTCCAGCCCGATCCACCGGTCGCAGTCCTCCCGCACGCCGCGATGGTCCTCGAGCCTGGAGCGGATCTCCACCCGGAGCATGTAGCCCGCCTCCCACTCCGGGTCGATCTCGATCGCCTGGCCGCAGTCCTCGATGGCCGCCTCGTGATCCCCGCCGGCCTCCTTCAACTCGGCCCGGAACAGGAGGACCCGCGCGCTCATCGGGGCGATCTTGACCGCCTCGTTGCAATCCTCCCACGCCCCGTCGCGGTCCCCCAGCTCCATCCGCGCCGTCCCGCGGACCAGGTAGGCCTCCGGGTCGTGGGGATCCAGCATCAGCGCCCGCTCCCCGTCAAGCAGGGCGAAGGGATACTCCCCGAGGCACAGGTGGACCATCCCGCGCAACCGGTGGGCGCGCCCGTCCGCCGCGTTGTGCCGGATCGCCTCGTCGCAGTCCTCCAGCGCGGCGGGGAAGTCCGCCGCGTCGAACCCGGACCACGCGCGCTCCAAGTGGCGCTCCGCCCTCCGGGGGCTCGACCTCCGGGGAGCGGGGGGCGCGTCCCGCGCCTGTCGACGGGTCCTCAGTCTTGGCATCGCGCCGTCACCCCTCCCGGCCGTCCGCGCATGCGCCGACGCACACAGACCCGCCCGGGAAAGCGGCCGCCCCCGGAACCGACACGCGCACCTTGCGGGAACCCCCGCCGACAGTCCCCGTCAGACGTTCGGGGATGTCCCCGCCTGCGGCGCGGGCGACTGCCCGGCCGAGCCCTTCGCGCCCTTCCCGTCCCCGGCGGCCTCCGCGGCCGGCGAGCGCAACTCGCCCTCCATCTTCGAGACGGAATCCTTGATCGACCGGGTGACGTCCTGCGCGACCTTCTCGTAGCCGGCCTGCGCCTCGCGCAGGTCGGCCAGGTCCATCTCGCGGCGGATGTCGCGCTTGAGCGCCGTGACCTGGCGCTGGACGCGCCCGAACAGGTGGCCGACGAAGCGCGCCGCCGACGGCAGGCGCTCCGGGCCGACGACAATCAGCCCCAGGACGAGAATGACCATCATTTCGCCGAAACTGATGCTGAACACGGGAGGCTCCCCTAGGATGCGCCCTTGCTTCCGGCCTCGCTGGTCTCCGGCTTCGCGGCGCCGACGCCGGCCTGCTCCGCCGTCGACTCGATCGCCCCGGGCTCGGCGGGCGCGGGCTCGTCGTGCACCCCCTTCTTGAAGCCCTTGACCGCCTCGCCCAGGTCGGTCCCGAGGTTGCGCAGCTTCTTCGTCCCGAACAGGACGACGACGACAAGCAACACGATCAGCAGCTGCCAGATGCTAAAGCCCATTGTCGGTCCGTCCTCTCCTGTCCTCGGTCTCGGCGGGGCGCCGCGGGCGATCACGCCCGCCCGGCGCCACGGGTCCCATTATAACCCGCCGCC
>CAZZIL010000215.1:0-4476 GCA_964654265.1 uncultured Gammaproteobacteria bacterium
ACGCTGTTCCTCAAGAAGCCGAAATGGCGGGCGGCGCTGGAGATCGGCCACTCGCCGGACCTTGAGAGCCTTGCGCGCGCGGTGGCGAAGGCGACGGGGCTCGGCCCTCCCAAGTTGGACCTTGGGCGGGCCGAGCCCCGTCGCCTTCGCCACCGCGCGCGCAAGGCTCTCAAGGTCCGGCGAGTGGCCGATCTCCAGCGCCGCCCGCCATTTCGGCTTCTTGAGGAACAGCGTGCAGGCGGCCCGCTTCAGCTTGGCGGGGTTCGTCTCCACGGGGATCACGACCCGGAACGGTCCGCCCCCGCCCGGGTCGGGCACGGTCACGCGGACCATCCCGGGGACGACCTCCACGCCGCCGTCCCCGGGCGGCGGTGCCGCGGGCTTTCCCGGTCCGGTCCTTCTCGGGCCGGTCCCCGGCACAGCCTCCCTTTCGTCCTCTCCCATTCGTTCTCCCGTGCCCTGTCACCGCGGCCGCGCCGCCGGGCGGGCGGACGCCGCGTCGCGGTTGCGCGGATTATAGGGACTCCCGGCCGGGCCGGTCCCGCATGGCGACGGCACGAAATGTCCGCCCGGTTCCCGAAACCCCGGCTCCGCGGCGATAGACTCCGCGCCGACATGGCAAGGCCAACCGACACGGGTCCGCAAAGGGACGGCAAAGGCCGGCTCGCGCCACGCGCGTTGGCCCGGCGCATCCCCGCCGTCCTCGCCGCGTGGCTTCTGCCCGCCGCCGCCCTCGGTCACGGCATGCCGCACAGTCCGCCGGAGCCCGGCGTCTCCTACGCGGCGACGCCGTGCCTTGCGCCCAAGGGGCTTGGCGCCGAGCTGCACTGCGGACACCTGACCGTCCCGGAGGACTACGACAACCCGGACGGCCTCCGGTTGCGGCTGCCGGTGCTTCGCATCGGCCCGGTCGACCCCGACCACACGGCGGTGGCGCTCGGCGGGGGCGGTCCGGGGGCATCGGCCGCGCGCCACGATCCCTACAACGTGCTGGACTGGGACGATGTCCGCCGACACGTCTTGGACGGGCGCGGCCTCATCGTCATGGACCAAAGGGGGGTCGGGGAGGACTATCCGTTGCGATGCCCCGGGGGTGCCAGGCTGGCCGAGTGGGAGTACTCGCGCGACCCGACCCCGGCGGAGCTGGAAGACGCCGTCCACGGTTGGGCGCGCGAGTGCAGGCGCCGGCTGGCGGGGATGGGAATCGACCTCGGCAACTACACCACGCGCGAGAGCGCGCGTGACTACGAGAACCTGCGCCGGGCGCTGGGAATCCGTCGGCTGGACCTGATCGGCATCTCCTACGGCGCCCGCATCGCGTTCGCGATGATCGACGCCCATCCCGAATCGGTGCGGGTCGCTGTGCTGGACTCGCCGCTCATCCCCGAGGCCGAGCCGCTGCCGCCGCTGGTCCGCACCGACCGGTTGTTCGACCGCCTGGCCGACGAGTGCCTGGCGGACGCCCACTGCGCAGGCGACTACGGCGACATGCGGGCCAACATGAGGGCCGCCCTGCGACGCCTGGAGGCCGCCCCGATGTCGCGGCACTATCCCTACTGGGACACCCTCGGGGAAAACGCCAGGTTCCTGCTCACCCGGGACCGGCTGTCCGAGCTGGTGCGCCACGCCTTCTACCGCGAAGACCTGATCGCGCTCCTGCCCCCTCTCCTTCGGAGCCTCGCGCGCGACGGCAAGAGCGCGCTCGTCCCGCGCTTCGTCACCTCCATGCTGGAAAGCCGCAAGGACGAGGATTTCGCCGAGGGTCTCTTCGACTCGATCTCGTGCCGCGAGCGGGCCCCCTATTTCCAGGACGTCGAGCCGACCCGGTCCGGCATCGAGTGGTTCAGGCCGCCCTCCGATGAGCCCGGCGAGGACTACTGCTTCGATGTGTGGTATGCCGGGCCGCCGATCCCCCCTAGGCCGCCGGGAGGCTTCGACCATCCGGTGCTGCTGCTCACGGGGACGCTCGACCCGATCACGCCGGCGGGGCCCGCCGAGGCGCTGGCCGCGCGGGTCCCCTCGGTGCGGCACGTCACCATCGCCGGGACGCACGGCCTCATCAACACAGAGTGCGGGTTGGAGGTCGCCCGGGAATTCATGCGCAATCCCCGGGCGCCGGTCGAGGCACCAGACCGGTGCGAATGGGAGCCGTGGTGGCTGCGGTGACCGCGTGCGCCGCCGCGCAACGCCAATGCCCGGCCTGATGTGACGACGGTCCTGGCACGCTGCGCGACAGCCCTCTCCTCCCGAGAAATTCATCCTTGGAGATGAATTACGGTGAATCCGCACGCACGGCAAGTCCTGCCAATGCGCCCGATCGGCACCCGACGGGAAAGAAGGCCGGCAGGAGGGGGGCTGCCCGATCACTCCCGGGTGGACTGCTTGGCCTCAGATCAACCAACCGCCAAGCCCCGCCCCGCAGACTGACTGGCAAGAACCCGTGGGCGGCATCTCCCATTCCGCGCGGATAGACGGATCACCGCAACGCCGGCGTCCGGCCCGGCGCGACGGCAACCCTGACCCGCCCCGGGGAAGGTTCAGGGCAAATTCATTCCCACAGGTAACTGTGCGGGACCGCCCACACCTTTTCGCTCAACCGGCGGACCCCGCCCCCGGCGTGCAACACCAGCCCGACAAACCGCCTCCCCTTTGCCCGGGTGTCGCCGAACCACTGCAGGTGCCGGGCGTCCTCCGCCCCGACCCGCGTGGCCGCCTTCACCTCGATCCCCAACACCTCGTCGGCGTGGCTCTCCACCACGAAGTCGACCTCGCGCCCGCGTCGGTCGCGGAAGTGGAACAGCCTGTGCTCCGGGTCGCCCGTGTCGACCAGGGCCGTCAGCTGGTTGCACACGAAGGTTTCTAGCAGTTTTCCGCAGGCATCACCATCGATTCGCACGCCATTGAGGTCCCAACCCAACACCGATCCCATCAGTCCCGAATCGGCCATGAACAGCTTGTCCCGCCTCATCCCCCACTCGTACTCGGTGTCAACCCAGGCGGGGACTCGGTCAATGAGGCACATCGCCTCCAGCGTGTTAACGTAGCTCTCCACGGTGGGGCGTGATATCCCTAGTCCTTCGCCGATCTTCGTGAGATCAATCCCTTTTGACGACCAGGCGGCAAGACGCACCGCCAAGATCTCAAGCGCCTTCTTGCGCCTGACCCTTGCGACGTCCTGCAAGTCGCGGTTGAACACCGCGGACAGGTACCTTCGGTACCACCGAGTCCGGAGCGTCTCGTTGGCACAGGCCAAGGCCTCGGGATAGCCACCGCCAAGTGCCGCGGCGATCCACCGGTTCCGTTCGTGGCCGCTTAGGGGATCGTCAAGGTGCCGATAGTCGCCTTCCCTTTCCCTGAACGTCATGCCGAGGGCCCGCTCAAGGAACGTGGGGGGCTTGCCCTTGATCTCTCCCTGCGTGAGAGGGCCCAGCCGGATGGTCCAGGCGCGACCGGCCAGCGACTCCCTGACGGTCGGTAGCGCCGAGATGACCGCCGACCCGGTCAGCAGGTAGCGTCCCCGCCTTTGGTCAATGTCCACCTCGTGCTTGATCGCGGACAACAGGTCGGGCGCCTTCTGCACCTCGTCAATGATCATGAGCCGGGTGTCGCTCCTGACAAAATCCATCGGGTCATGGAGTGCCGCGGCTAGCTGTCCCGGATCATCAAGGCTACGATATCCCTTGGTATCTGTGGCAAAGGTCTTGGCAAGCGTCGTCTTTCCGGTCTGGCGGGCACCAGACAGTGTCACCACCCGAACGCTCGCCAGCGCTTGGCGGATCTGTTCGTTTTGCCAGCGCGCGTACATGTCAATCAGCCCCGTGTCCGGCAAAGGGCGGACGGCTTCGACGAGAGGTGAGGGGGGACCGGACATCCATGACCCGAGATTATCGGGGAACTTTCCCGGATTCCGCGATTTTCTTGGGAGATGTGTAGCCGAAGCCCTGTCGATTCGTCAAATAAACAACAGTCCAAGCGCAATCAGAGGGCGGGCGAAATGCCAAACGACCTGTCCCCCCCAACCAAGACCACCAACATCAACCCCGGACCCCAAGGACAACGCTGCCCGTCTTGGTCTTGGCGACATGGGCGGTGTGCCGCGGCCGTTCTTGGTCACGGGTGGGGACCGCCCACCGAGGGCAACGCCGTAGCCAGGCAGGGCTGAGCAAAACGCAACCACAGGCCAGGCGAATCGTAGCTGGGCAGCTGGCAAGACACCAAGCAACCGATCCATCCCGACCGAGACTGCTGGTGTCGGTCTCGGACCCCGAAGACCGGGCACCCGTCTCGGCTCCGGCGACACGGCCGGTGTCCCGTGGGCCAGTGTCGGTCGCGAGTACCTGTGAGTCGCCCGCCGGGAGCAACGCGAAGGGTGAGCAGAACTTGGCAAAACGCAATCACAGCCCTGTCGAAACGCAGCTGGGACGCCGGCGAATCGGCAACAGGCGGCTGGCGAAATGCCAACCACCCGCCCCTTTC
>CAZZIL010000216.1:0-2132 GCA_964654265.1 uncultured Gammaproteobacteria bacterium
TGTGGGCAGATCTCATAACCGATTGAGTTCATAGGAGAAGCGGCGAAACAAACCGATCATCCTCGGTGGGTGCCCCAAGTGGGTGCATTGACGGGGGTGCAACGCCGCAGTGCTACCTCCCTGTAGGGTTCCGCCCACAGACTTGTAGTACAGAGCCAAGAGGGAAGCCTCCCCGCATCGCGGACGATTCGACCCTAAGTCCAACAGCCTGTTGTGTCGTTGCCCTAGGGTGAGTTTCGTCATCTGACCTCTTTTTTTGCGCTGGAGGCGATTGTCGCACGGCTCACCCCCCCGCGCCCCGACAGCAAGGGCCGTTGCGCTTAATTCCTTAACCCGGGGTGCCCGACCTCACCGGGAGAGTGCTCGCTCACGGGGTGGCGCTCACAGTCGCCGTTGGGGTCAAACCTTCGGTAGTGGACGCACTTGCACCCGCTGTCCCCATAGACCCGCTCGACATCCCGGCACGACAGGTCGCCCGTCTTCGGCGTCCGCGTCACCCCTCACAGCTCCCGCAGGGGTCCGGTGATCGCCTCGGGCCATCCGGAATCGACTGGGCAGTCCTCCGCCCAGTCCCAACCGGTCTCCTTTCCTCCCGAGTACCGCGAGACAATGAAGTGGAACTTCCCGTCCCCCTCGAACGTGATCGACGCGGACAGGTCCGCGCTGTCCCAGCGGAGTCCCACCGAGCCATCCGTGCCCAGGGACGGGTACGGCAACTGTATGTCATCCGGCCGCATCGAGAGGAACTTTCGTGCATCCTTCAGCGTGTCCGGGGAGACCGCCTTGGAGGAGTAGCCGTCCCAGTCATCCGGAAGGGTCGCGTAGTGCGACAGCTGGGTTTCCAGCAGTTCTCTCGACTCGGCCTCGGTCAGCCGTGGGGCATTCGCCCAACGCTCTCGCGCAAGCTCCTCGAACGACTTCGTTCGCGTCTTGATCTCGTGGAGCGCGCGATCGATCTTGGCCTGGACGCGGCGGAGTTCCTCATCGTCGTCCTCCTGCCAAGACTCCGCCTTCCCTGAGCCGGAGGACTGTTGTGAGGCTCCCGCGCGCGCGGAATAGGAGATGTCACCCATGGGTCTTTCGTTGATCAGCCTGTGGGGCATAGCATAGCAGACTGTCGGTGCGGGGGCAAGGCGCGGAACCGGCCGCAGGGCAGGCTGGCAACGTCCGCCGGGCGGCCGGCGTGTCGGCCTGTGCCTGGCCATGAGGATGGGCGGCTGGGTCGGTCGCCGGGCGTGTCCGGTGGCTCTTGGGTTTGGCTCCATCCGCGGTGGTAAGGCGCAGGCGGGTCGCCAACCCGGATCGTGCCGGCGCGTCCGCGGACCCCCCGCGCGAACTCGCCGCGGATGTCGCGCCGCACCGGCAACCCGGGCCCGGTGACGCACATCTGCCCGGACACTGGCGGCGGCGAGGGGCGGTGTGTGGAGTCGGTGGCGGCCGACTCCGAGTTGTCCGGAAGGCATCCACCAGCGCCCGACTGTCACTCTCGGCGCCAACGATGACTGTCAGGCGCCGGCCGCCCTTGCCCTGCGCCGGTCCGGGATCTCCCGCACAAGCGCACCCCTCCGGACCAGCCCGGACTGGCAGGCTTCCGCGGACGCCCCCCCACCAAGAGGGGGTTTGCCCGGGACGGGTGGGCTGATCCCCGGGGGGTGTTGGGGACCCCCGGAGCTTTTGTGCCCGGACACGACCAGTCAGGCCGATCTGGCGCCGGATCGCGTCGAACCGCCCGGAAACGGCATGGGCGGCCGTCCGCGTGCGCGCGTTGACGTTGTGGAGGAGCGCGGCTTCCCGGGGTGGGCGACCTGCGCCTCGCGCCCGATTCGAAGGTGGTCGTTGACCCAGGGCGGGATTTCCGGTTCACCACGGCGGTGCTGGTGGCCGCGGTGGAGAGTGTCGCGGTCGCCAGCGGCCGGGACCCGGGTGAGTCGTGGGAAAGGTTGACGCACCTCGGGCTGGTGTGGGAGCCTTCCGAGCCGGACCTCTGGGAACTTGGAATCCCGTTGCTGTGCCGGTTTCTTGTCGAGCAGGAGGGGGAGCCGGTCCTGTCGGCCCCGGCGGAGTCGTGACCGGACCGCGGGGTTGCGCGGAGGACGTGCCCGGTCTCTTGCGCACGGGTCGGGGCGCCTGAC
>CAZZIL010000217.1:0-9406 GCA_964654265.1 uncultured Gammaproteobacteria bacterium
AGTCCCCACTTGACCCGGGTGCTCCCCGAGTCAACGCACAGCACGGGTCTCATCGATCTCTGCGCTGTGGACCGTCTCCAGGCCGCCGGGGGTGCGCACCAGCAGCTCGCCGCGGCCGCCGATGTCGTGGTAGGTCGCGCGCCGCGCGCGGCCGCGGCCGTCGTGGAAGCGGATCTCGTCGCCGCGGGAGAACAGCGCGCCGGCGCGCCACTCCTCGCCGATGCGGCCGAACCCCTCGCGCTCGAACTGTCGCGCCCTCAGCGCGACCCGGCCGGCGACGGCGCCGGCCAGGGCGCTGCGCCCGGCGCCGGCGGCGCCGATGTCGTCGAGCGTCGCGAAGGCGCGGCGCGCGCCCGGCGCCCGGCGGCAGTTGATCCCGATGCCGGCCTTGACGACCAGCCCGCCGCCGTCGGCGGCGCACAGCGCGACGATGATGCCGCCGAGCTTGCGCCCCTCGCCGGTGACGATGTCGTTCGGCCACTTGAGCCGCGCCGCCGGCACGGCGTCGCGCACCGCGACGGCGACCGCCAGGCTGATCCCCATGCAACCGTCGGCGTCCCCGCGGAACGGGAACGCCACCGACATGAGCACGTCGCAACCGGGGACGCTCTCCCAGGCGCGTCCCTGGCGGCCGCGCCCGCCAAGCTGGTGCTCGGCGCACACGACGCGCGCACGGCCGATGCCGGCGCCGCGGCGCACGGCCCCGTCAATGTCGTCCTGGGTGCTGCGCGTCTCGTTGACCACCGCCAGGCAAAACGGCGGGGCGGCACCCGCGTGCCGGCGGATCGCCGCGGCGTCGAGCCACTCGACCGGGAACGACAGGCGCCATCCGGCGGCGGGCGAGCCCTCCACCAGTGCGTGGTCGCGGCGGGCCGCCTCCAACGCGCGGTCGATGACCGCGGCATCCTCGCCGGGCCCGGCAAGGTCCGCGGCGAGCCGGGGGCTCCCCGTCGAGAGTTTCTTGAGAGTCCTGACCAGCATCCGCGAGGGGCGGACCGCCGGGCGGCGGCCCCTCGCGGATTCTAATCGGCTTGGGGGCCGGCCCGGTCCGGGCCGGCCCACGCGGGGCGTGGGCCCCGCGCCTACCGCTTCCTCGGCTTCGCCTTCGCCTTCGGCTTGGGTTTTGCCTTCGGCTTCGGCTTGGGTTTCGCCTTGGGCTTGGGCTTCGGCTTCGGCTTCGGCTTGGGCTTCGGCTTGGGCTTGGCGGCCTTCTTGGCCGCAGGCTTCTTCGTGGTTGCCATCGGGTTGTCCCTCCTTCTTGCTTGGGCTTGGCGTCCCCCGTTGGTAGTCATTCTAGCCAACGGGGGCGTGATTCGCGCGACTATGCGACGGCATGCGTGCCATTAGTCCGCTGCCGTTGTCTTTTTCCACAGCGCGGGCGCTCGCGGGCTCAGTCGTCCCACTTGAGTCCGCCGCCGCTCTGGTACTCGGTCACGCGCGTCTCGAAGAAGTTCTTCTCCTTCTTGATGTCGATGATCTCGCCGATCCACGGGAACGGGTTGCGGGTGTTCTCGAAGATCGGCTGGATGCCGACCTGCTCGCAACGCCGGCTGGCGACGAAGCGGACGAACTCCTTGAACATGTCGACGTTGAGTCCGAGGATCCCCTCGCGCATGGTCTCCTCGGCGTAGCGGCACTCGAGCCGGGTGGCGGTCTCCATCATCTCGGAGACCTCGCGGACAAACCCGTCGGTCCACAGCGTCGGGTTCTCCATCTTGATCTGGTTGATCACGTCGATGCCGAAGTTCAGGTGGAGCGTCTCGTCGCGCAGGATGTACTGGACCTGCTCGGCGGTCCCGGGCATCTTGTTCTGGCGGCCGAGGGCGAGCACCTGGACGAAGCCGACGTAGAAGAACAGCCCCTCCATGACCATGGCGAACGCGATCAGCGACTTGAGCAGCTGCCGGTCGGTCTCGCGCGTCCCGGTGCGGAAGGACGGGTCGGTCAGCGTGTCGATGTACCCGAGGCAGAACGCGTCCTTGTCGTGCACGACCGGGATCTCGTTGTACATGTTGAAGATCTCGGCCTCGTCGAGCCCGAGCGACTCGACGATGTACTGGTAGGCGTGGACGTGCACCGCCTCCTCGAACGCCTGGCGCAGGAGGTACTGGCGGCACTCCGGGTTGGTGACCAGGCGGTACGTCCCGAGCAGGATGTTGTTGGCGGCGAGCGACTCGGCGGTGGCGAAGAAGCCGAAGTTGCGCTTCAGCATGTGGCGCTCCTGCGGCGTGAGCGCGTCGGGCGAGTTCCACTGCTCGATGTCGCGTTGCATGCTGATCTCGTTGGGCATCCAGTGGTTGGCGCACCCCTGCAGGTACTTCTCGTAGGCCCACCGGTACTTGATCGGCATCAGCTGGTTGAGGTCCGACTGGCAGTTGATGATCCGCTTGTCGTCGACCCGCACCCGGCGGAACGCCTGCGCGGGCTCGGCGCGCCCGTCCTGGCCGGGCCGCGCGGGCGCGGCGGGCGGGACGGTGGCGGTGGTGGTGAGGTCCTCTGTCGGCGTCGGCGCCATGTCTGTCTCCTTTCGTTCCGTTGCGTTGTGTCGTCGCGCGCTACTGGCAGGCCTCGCAGCCGTCCGGGTCGTCGATGGCGCACGCGCGCGCGCCGCCGTTGGCGCCGTTGGCGCCGGCGCCGTTGCCGGTCCCGTTGCCGGCGGCCGGCGCGGCGCCGCCGCCGGTCGGGACCGCGTTGTGCCTCCCCGGCCGCACGGTGTACTGCTCGGTGGTGGACGCCGCCAGCGTGCGCAGGTAGTAGGTGGTCTTCAGCCCGTGGCGCCACGCGCCGCGGTAGACCTCGCTGAGCTGCCGGCCGCTGGGCGCCTGCCCCTCGGGCGCGCCGAAGTACAGGTTGAGCGACTGCGACTGGTCGATCCACTTCTGCCGGCGGGCGGCGGCGCGCACCAGCCACATCGGGTCGATCTCGTGCGCCGTCGGGTAGCGGGCCTTCATGTCGGCGGGGACCCGGTCGATCTTCCCGAGCGCCCCGTTGTAGTACTTGATGTCGGCGACCATGCTCTCGTCCCAGATGCCGAGGTCCCGCATCTCGCGCACCATGCGGACGTTGCTCACGGTGAAGTCCCCGGACAGGTTCGACTTGACGAACACGTTCTGGTAGGTGGGCTCGATGCTCGAGGTGACGCCGACGATGTTGGCGATCGTCGCCGTGGGCGCGATCGCCAGGCAGTTCGAGTTGCGCATCCCCTGGCGCTGGATCTTCTCGCGCAGGGCGCCCCAGTCGAGCGTCGACGAGCGGTCGACCGTCACCTTGTCGCCGCGCTGCTCCTCGAGCATGTCGAGTGTGTCGACCGGGAGCAGGCCCCGGTCCCAGAGGCTCCCGACGAAGGTGTCGTAGGCGCCGCGCTCGATCGCCAGGTCGGCCGACGCCGAGTAGGCGTGGTAGGCGACCGTCTCCATCGACCGGTCCGCGAACTCGACCGCCTCGTCGGAGGCGTAGGAGATCCCGAGCTCGTGCAGCGCGTCCTGGAAGCCCATGATCCCGAGGCCGACCGGGCGGTGGCTCAGGTTCGAGCGCTCCGCCTTGTCGACCGCGTAGTAGTTGATGTCGACGACGTTGTCGAGCATGCGCATCGCGGTGGTCACCGTCGCGCGGATCTTCTCCCCGTCAAGCCTGCCGTCGCGGACGTGGCGCGCCAGGTTGACCGAGCCGAGGTTGCACACCGCGATCTCCCTGGGGCCGGTGTTGAGCGTGATCTCGGTGCACAGGTTCGAGCTGTGGACCACCCCGCAGTGCTGCTGCGGCGAGCGGATGTTGCACGCGTCCTTGAAGCAGATCCACGGGTGGCCGGTCTCGAAGAGCATCGTCAGCATCTTGCGCCAGAGGTCGGCGGCCTCCACCTGGCGGGACGGGCCGATCTCCCCCTGCTCGGCGAGGCGCTCGTACGCCACGTAGGCGTCCTCGAAGTCGCGGCCGAACTTGTCGTGGAGGTCCGGCACCGAGTCCGGGGAGAACAGGGTCCACTTCCCCTTGTGCTCGACCCGCTTCATGAAGAGGTCGGGCACCCAGTTCGCGGTGTTCATGTCGTGCGTCCGGCGGCGCTCGTCGCCGCTGTTCTTGCGCAGGTCGAGGAACTCCTCGATGTCGAGGTGCCACGTCTCCAGGTAGCAGCACACCGCGCCCTTGCGCTTGCCGCCGTTGTGCGCGAGCGCCGCGGCGGTCATGTAGCTCTCGTCGCCCTCGACCTTGAGGTCGTGCACCGTCGCCGACGGCGCCGCCGGGGCGACCCGCCCCACCCGGCTGAAGAGCATGTCACCGTGGCGGAACCAGCCGTCCCCGGCCTGCCCGGACGCGCGGTCGCGCAGCCCGTCCGCGTCGATGTCGAGCTCGGTCGCCCAGGGTGTCACCCTGCGCCCCGAGCACGGGATCCCGAGGCGCGCCAGCTGCCAGCGCACGTCCTCGGCAAGCAGCGTCGGCAACCGGGTGCCGCCGCCGTCGGTGTCGCCCATCGATGAAAGCACCCCCTCGACCAGCGCCCGCGCGAGCCCCGCCGGCAGGTGCGCCAGCCGCCGCGGAATCCGCCGGAGCCCCGCCGCGCGGACAAACTCCCCCGCCGTCCCGGTCCCGGGCACGGGACGGCCGGTCGTGCCCTCGAGCGCATCGGTCCGCATCGGCGCAAGCGCCAGCAGGCCCGACGCGTCACCGACGAGCCCGAGGTCGGCCCGGTCGAGCAGTTTCCTTGCGGCCCCCCTCGCCTTTCCCCCGGGAAGGCGGAACCGCAACGTCACGCCGTCGTCGCTCTCCCCGCACGCAAGGGCCATGCCCAGCACGCACGCGTCGGTGGCGGAGAGTCCGGGAACGTTCACCGACTCCCGCGGGATCACTTGGGCGACGTAGTCGCCCGCGGAGAGCGTCCCCGCGTCGCGCCAGGCCGGCTCGCACGCGCCGGACGCCACCAGCTCCCGCGCCGCCCGGGCGTCGGGGGCGCGCCCTGCGACGGCGACCGCCATCAGCGGATGCCCCGAGGTCACCATGAGCGGCTCGGCCGAGTGGGCGACGGAGACGCCCACCATCGGCCCGTCCTGCTCGTAGGCGAACGTCTCCAGGACCTCGCGGAAGGTCCCGCCCTGGCCGAGCACGAGGTCCCCCTTGCGCACCGCGGAGATCCGGCGCGGCCCGTCGGGCGTGCACACCAGCGTCCCCGGCGAGAAGCACTGGTTCACCGCGACCGCGGTGTCGTTGACCACCTTGAGGAACGGCACCACCCCCTGGGACTTCCCGTCCGTGCCGCGGATGTGCGAGCCCATAGCGCGCACCGGGGTCCAGTCGTTGCCGAGCCCGCCGGCGAACTTGGCGAGCATCGCGTTCTCCTTGATCGCCGTGAAGATCCCGTCGAGGTCGTCGGACACCGTCGACAGGTAGCAGCTGGACAGCTGGGGGTGGAGCGTCCCCGAGTTGAACAGCGTGGGGGTCGAGCTCATGAAGTCGAACCGCGACAGCAGGTCGTAGAACTCGGCCGCGCGCGCCGTCGGGTCGTCCTCCCTGAGCGCAAGCCCCATCGCGACGCGCATGAAGAAGGTCTGGGGCATCTCGATCCGGCGCCCCTTGACCTTGAGGAGGTAGCGGTCGTAGAGCGTCTGCAGCCCCAGGTAGCCGAAGCTGAGGTCGCGCTCCGGCGCCAGCGCGGCGCCGAGCCGCCCGAGGTCGAACCTCACCCGGAGCGCCGGGTCGATGCGCCCGGCGTCCACCCCGAGGTCGAGCATCCCGCGCAGGTGCCGGGGGTACGCCTCCCCCATGTGCCCGTGGAGAAGGTCGTGGCCGAACACCTCGGCACGCAGGCGGTCCAGCAACAGGCGCGCGCTCACCAGGGAGTAGTTCGGCTCCTTCTCGATCATGCTGCGCGCGGCGAAGATCAGCGCCTGGTGGACCTCCTCCTGGCGGGCGCCGTCGTAGAGCTCGTTGACCGCCGTGCGAAGCACCAGGGTGCTGTCGACGTCGCCCAAGCCTTGGCAGGCCATCTCCACCCGGCGGTGGCAGTGGTCGAGGTCCAGCAACGCCCGCCCGCCGTCCGGCCCGACGATGCGGATCTCCCGCGAGCCGATCGAGCGCACCCGCTCCCGGCGCTCACGGTTGCGCTCCTCGCGGTAGAGCACGTAGTTGCGCGCGACCTTGTGGTGCCCTCCGCGCATCAGCACCAGCTCGACCTGGTCCTGGATCTCCTCGATGGTCAGCGTGCTCGACACCGGGCGACGACGCCCCAAGCCGCGGATGACCTCGTCCACCGCGCCGTCAATGATCTCGCGCCGCGAGGACGACGCCAGCGCGCCATCCCCCTCGGTCGCCAAGAACGCCTTGCTGATGGCGACGCGGATCTTCTGCGGGTCGAAGCCCACCACCGACCCGGTGCGCCGGATCACCTTGCGGTCGTCCTGCGCCGGGACCGGCCCCGGGACGGTCTCCGGGCGAAAGTCGGGGGTGTGCGCCGGATTTGGGCCGGACCGCGCATGCTCTTGAAACTCCATAGCTTTCCGGTGTCCCTCCCCCCGTTTTTCCACACGGATGTCGACAGGATGTGACCCTCACTGTCAACAACATGTAGTGGTGTGTTGTCTGTGGTAGAACAGGCACTATACCACATATTGGGGTGAACAGCGAAACTTTTTTGCGGGTCGATGCCACGAGGGTTCTCCCCAAGCAGCAGGCCAGCCAACGTCTTCGCGAAAGATCACCCGCCAAGGCCATCGCAAAACAAACCAAAATAGTGTAACACACCAGAAAACACACGAACACTCCGTCTTCTGCTCTCATTGTGCTATTTTGCGTCCTCGCGCTTTTCCAAAGAATCGTCCTTGGCCCGCATCGCCGGCCCGCCGCCCTCGCCGTCCGATCCCCGGTGGCATTCGGTCCCGGGAAGCCTTGCGCACGCCTCGGCCAACACCCTCCTGTCACCCCACACCACCCACCGCCGAACACCGCGTCAGCAGCCGAACCACGGAACACCATGCGCCCCGAACAGTCAGGGCGCGCGCGGTGCCACGTCCCCGCGATCCGGCGCGTAGCGCAACCGCCATCACCCCTGCGCAACACCGTACAACGCAGGACCTCGAGACTGGACAGGCTCCCCCCGCACTGGAGGAGACATCGCACGGGGTCTTGGGGATCGGCATCGCAAAGGCGACCGTGTGTGCGCCGAGGTCCCGCCGCGGCCCAGCCATGGGTTGCGTCCGCGCCGGCGCGCGCGGCCGGAACCGAGGACACGCGCGGAATGCGCGATCCCCGAGGGAAGGGTCCGACAGGCAAGCGCCCACCAAGGGGGAAATCCCCGCGGGCTGCCCGCGCCAGACTGTGGCGCCACCGACCCGGCCATCGGGGCGTCCCCGTCGGGTCCTTGGGCCGTGACCGACAACGTCACCCTTGCGGTGGCGTCCCTCCCCGCAGGCGCGATGCGCCTCGGCCTACAGTGTCCCCGCGAGGGCCCTGCCCCTCAGGATGAGTTCCCGCATCTGCCCTTGGCTGAGGCCGTGGCCCCTGGGCAACACGCCGTCGACAACGATCTCCAGCAACCTTTCCAGTCCGTCGCGAGTGAGGAGACCCCCGAACTGGATCGAGTAGAACAGGAGCAACGCATCGTCGGCATCGAAGGGGTTGCGAGCGTACAGGTTCGCCGGGTGCGTGTCCGGGATGCCTCCCGGCGCGCCGAGCTCCGACGCCTCCCGGATAATCGCGTCCACCTCGCCGTCAGGGAGACTTTGGCCCGCCTCAAGCAGGCCGCGGACGATGATCCGGCTCAGGCGGATCTGGGCCGGATTGGAGAGCAACCCGTGGAACTGGGTGAAATAGAAGATGAGCAGCGCGTCTCGGCCGCCTAGGGGGACATCCGCGTTCGAGGACCCTGCCACGCGCGGCAACAGCCGAAGGTTCGCCCCGGCGCCGGTCGCGACCGCCGTGTCCGTCTCCGTCCAGTCGCTTTCGCCCTCGGCGTTGACCGCGCGCACCCGGACATCGTACTCGGTCTCGTCCTTCAGGTCGGCGATCGTGACCAGGGTGTCTGTGGTGGTGTGCCCCAAGTCGGTCCACTCAGTGACGGCGGGGTCGCTCTCCTTGTACTGGACATGGTACACCAGCGCCGGGCCAATGCCCTCCATCGGGGCCTCCCACTCGACCACCAGAAAGTTCCCGCGCTCCGCCGAGACTGCCACCACCAGGGAATCCGGCACCTCCGGCACTCCGCCGCCCCCCCTCCTGATCGTCACGTCCGCGGTGGTCAGTCCCGCCGGCGTGACGCCGGGCGACAGGTCGCCGAACCCGAACCTCACGACCTCGTCCATCTCGGCAAGGTCGTCACTGTGGGCGGTCACCCGGAAACCCCTCACCGTCTCGAGGGGACCGAACACGACCTGTCCGGGATGGGTGTAGTCGGCGGCCTCCGCCCCGGACTCGCCCGTGTCCACGGTGATCGGCACGACCAGCGGCCCCGCCGGGGCCCGGTCCAGCGCGACAAACACCTGGACCACGGACACGCCGATGCTGGGCTCGTCCACCGAGTAGGAGGACGGCGACACGAACCCGACCGTGACGGGGACGGCGGTCTCCCCTGCGTCCACGTCCGCGGCGGTGTCCGCCCAGGCGCCGGGACCCTCGTCGCTCAGCGCGCGCACGCGCGCCTCGTAGCGCGTGTCGACCGTCGCGCCGGAGGCGGCGGTCTCCGCCCGGGTCGTGACGCCCGCGTGCCCGACGTCCGTCCACTGGGTGGCGCCCATCTCGCGGTATTCCGCCTCGTAACCGGTGACCGGCGGGCCGTCGTTGAGCGGCGCGTCCCAGGCGAGCTCGATGTTGGCGGTGTTGCCGTCGCCGAGCCGTGCCCAGAGGACCAGGGACCCCGGGGCGAACGGCGGCTCGACGGCGTCCTCCACCGCGACCGCGACCGCAACCGATGCGTCGACCGACGCATCCGCGACGCTGTCCTCGCCCAGGCTGTCGGAGATCCCGACCGTCAGCTCCAGCGTGTCGTCGGTCTCGTGGTCCAAGCGGGCACCGCCTGCCAGGGTCAGCTGGCCGGCGTCCGTGATCCCGAACAGCGCCGCGTCGGGCCCGGTGAGCGAGTAGGACACCGGGTCGCCATTGTCGTCGGTCGCAGCGAACGCCTCGCCGACCGGGCTTCCGGGCGCCAGGCTCTCCGACACCGCGAACTGGCGCGCGGTCGCCACGTCAAAGGCGGGATCCGCGTTGGCGGCGGCGGCGTTGGTGTCCGTGATCAACAGGTCCAGGGTCCGGTTGGAGCCCGGGGCCAGCAGGGGATCCGACGCGACATCAAGCGCCAGGATGAAGCTCTCACCGACATCGACGGCGCGGTCGGTGGCGGCGCTCACCGGGAAACTCGCCACTGTGCCGAAGGTGTCCGTGCCGGCGACCCGGCCGAAGACCACGGACAGCGGCAACGGCGCCACCA
>CAZZIL010000218.1:0-2782 GCA_964654265.1 uncultured Gammaproteobacteria bacterium
ATTTCATTATGGCAACGAACAGGCCGAGCACCTCGGCCTGTTCGGGGGCCGTCAGGGCATCCCGCTCATATCGGGCGCTGAGGACGAGGGATCTCAGGCGGGGGAGCATCTCGCCGGGTCCCCGTGCCCGGTCGAACGCGATGCCTGTCTCCTGCGCTTGTGGGAGTGGCGGGGGCGGTCGTGCCGCCCTGAGGCCGACAGGGTGCTGCACTGTCGCCGTCGGTTGCATCGCGCCGCTTGCCGTGTGCGTCACCGCCGATGGCACGCCTCCCGGGGCCACGCCCGGTCCGCCAAGGGACACGGTCCCTCCCGCGGACAGGGACTCTCCAACTGCTCCACTGCCCCGATGGTCGCTTGCTTGTGCCATAGTGCGTCAAGTGTAGCACACCTTGACCTCTCCTTCTGGCCGATCCTGTCCGCGTGGTGTTGCATCCGGCGCCTTCGGCAGTCCATCGCGGAAGAACCGCGCGACGGGCATGTCGGAACACGCGCGGGCGATCCCGCGGGGCCGGGATTTCGCGCGGGCGACCCCGGCATGCCCCCCGGCGCACACGCCGACCGCCACGGATAGGATGCTCAACGCTGTCGAGTGGCCGCGTGGCGGCCAAGACTCGGAAGGGGGGATCGGGTCCGCCACCGGCTGCGGGAAATATCGCCCCGGAAAGCCGCGTGCCCGCCATATGTGTTTGAGCCACGCCAGTTGGCGACTGGCCAAGCGCAATCCGGCGCGGGCCGCGCCGCGGGTGCCCGATGATCCGGTTGCGGATGGCCCCGTGGACCGTCGGCGCCAACCACATCGACCACGCGGCCGAGCGGCATCCGCTCCCATTGAAGGCCCGCGCCGAGGGCGACAGCCCCCGGAACAGGGCGCGCCGCCTCGGGGTGTTCCGCACAGGCGCGGGGAGAGACGGATCCCGACAGCGGCCGCCGGACTCCCCGTGACCGCATGCCGGTCAAGGATGGCCCACCCGCCGGGCCCACCGAAATCGAACGACACCGCCAGCACCCGACCGAACGTGACCGGCCCGAGAGTGCCGAGGCGGGAGCCGCGCATCACAATCATGCCGCCGTCCTCCCGTCCGCGGGACTCGTCCATCCGTCCGTCCTGTCGCGACACCGGCCATGAAACCCAAGTGGCGTCACAGGAAGTGACGCGCGGGATGGCCACGCCCGGCACTGTCAGTCCCCGGCAGTCACCCCTGATCGCCGCAGGGCCGAGCGCATGTCCGAGACAAACCGCCCGAACGACCGGTCGGCGCGCGCCGCGCTCCCCATGTCCATGCCCTGCACGATCTCTTCCGCGAACTCAATGCCATCCAACGCAGTATCCTGCTTGGCGGCGAGGACGGCGTCCGCCAGCAGTCGCTTGTAACGGCCACGGTCACACTTGCGGTCAGGGGCGTCACACCCCCTGCCAAGCACGGCGCGGAACGCGCCGCTGTCCAGCAGCAGCCAGCGCTCAACATGCGGGTCCGGTATCGCAAGGACCAAGGGGAGACTCGACTCGCCGGGGGAGAACGCCTTGGCACGCTCGGCGAAGCCCTTGCAGTTCGCATCGGTGGCGACAACGACCACATCGGGCCAAGGCATCCTCCCCTCATCAACATCGCGCGCATACGCGACGAACTCCCCCACGACCCGGCCATGCCCGCCGGTCGCGCTCTGCCAGGCCAGCTGGGACACGGGGACACCGGAAAGCCTGCTGACCAACGCCCCAACGATCACCTCATGGGCAGAGTCCTCGCCGAACAGGACGATATCAGCCACGAAAGTCGCCCCTTAGGATTCGGTGCGAGAGCGGGTAGGAGGGCGAACCATCCCCGAGTGCGCCATCGTTGGCCGCCCTCCGGAGGAAGGGCAAACAGTCGTCAAGTGTCCGGAACTCGGTCCGCCCCCCGGCCTTCCGGGCAAACAGCAGGGATTCCTCAGGGAGATGGTCGAGCAACACGGTCGAGTGGGTGGTGACAACGCACTGGGTCTCGCCCGACCGAGTGTAGCTCCCCAGCATCGTCGCGACCAGTTCCACCCGCTCGGGATGAACCCCGTTTTCCGGCTCCTCCAAACCGATCAACGCGGGCGGCTCGCCCGCCCCTCTCATTGCCAGCAACCCAAGGATGCGGAGTGTCCCGTCGGACAGCTCGCGGGTGGGGACCACCGCCCCGTTCTCCCTGACGGACAGGTCAATCTCGCCGAGACGGTTCACCCCGACCACAATGCCGTCCGCTCCGGGCACCAATATGCGCAACGCCCGGTTGACCACATCGAACCGGTGGGGCTTGCGCGCCTGGAGTGTCAGGAAAAAAGAGGCCAGTCCGTCACCCGTCACCTCGATGTGTCGGGTTTCCTTGAGAGGGCACGTGGCGCGCATGCGCCCCCTCGGATCGAAACAGAAAAACCGCCACCTCTCCAGTTCCTTGTGCACCGCACCGAGGTGGGGATGGTGGGGCGTGTGAAAGCGCGTCGACAGAAGCGAGTGACCGAGGCGCAGGTCGTGGTGGGCGGGATGGTCCCGCCCTCTCACGAGCAGCCTCTCGCCCTCCCTCTCGATGAACGGCTTGCGTTTCCGGTTGGGCGTCCCGTCCGCGCTCAGGGCGACAAGGCGCTCGTCCGCCACGCGCAACCCCCCCGCCTTGGGGGACATCTCAATCTCGACACGGTAACGAAGGTGACGGTGGCGGACAGGCGACGACTGTCCCCCGTTGTTTCCCCGCCCGTTCCCGCCCGTGCCGCCCAGCTCGCGGATCTCGTCCTCAACGGCGCGGACCACCGTGTCCGACAACCG
>CAZZIL010000219.1:0-9854 GCA_964654265.1 uncultured Gammaproteobacteria bacterium
AGTAGGGCGGTATTCCGCAGCTCTCTCCCCAGCCGGTCAGCCCGTTCTCCGCGTCGAGGCGGACGATGTTCGCCTCAAGCGGCGGGGAGAGCCGCTGCCCGGGGGCGTAGCGGTTTGTGCCGCCCCACTGGTCCAGCGGGATCACGTGCAGTGACATCCGTTCGATCTTCATGCGTCCTCCAACTTGGGTGGGATAAGTGCCATGCTCCCGACGTGCCGTTTCTCGAGGAACGCCTGTTGGGCCTCGCGGATCTCGGACAGCGGCCGGACGGCCGCGATGGAGGGTTTGACCGCGCCCGTGGCGACCAGGTCCATGAGTGCGGGGAACGCCCCCGGCAGGAACACGGTGGAGCCGTGGAAGTGCAGGTTCCTCAGGTACAGCGTGCGCAGGTCGAGCGGCACGACCGGCCCGGCGATCGCGCCGGAGACGACGTAGCGCCCGTCCCGGGCGAGCGCCGAGAGGCGGTCGGGAAACCGCTCCCCGCCGACGACATCGGCGACGACGGTGTAGGGGCCGCCACCCGCCGCGGCAAGGGCGGCGGCCGCCAGGTCCGCACCGCCGCGCTCGACCGTGGCGTCCGCCCCGAGCGCGAGCACGGCGGCGGCCTTGGCCGCCGACACCTCGGCCACGACCTCGGCCCCGAGGGCCTTCCCGATCTGGACGAGGAACGACCCCACCCCGCCCGACGCGCCGGTGACCAGGACGCGGTCGCCCGCGCGAACCCCGGCGAGCAACGCCATGTTCATCGCCGTGCCCCCAGAGCAGGGTAGCGTCGCGAGCGCCTCGTCCGGCAGGCCGGTCCCGGACGGGACCGGGACCGCGTGCGACGCGGGGACCGCGGCGAACTGCGCAAAGCCCCCGTCGAGCTCCGCCCCGATGAAGCGCGCGCCTTCCATTCCCCCGTCGCTGTCCGGGTCCCAGATGTACGGGTTGCAGACCACGTGCTCGCCGACGCGTCGCGGGTCGGCGCCGTCGCCGACGGCGGCGATGCGCCCGGCGATGTCCGCCCCCTGTATGCGGGGGAACGACACGCTGCCGCTCCAGTCACCCATTCCGTCCCGGTCGACATCGAGTCCCTTGCGGCCCCCTTCGCCCGTCGTCCCGGACCGGATGGAGCGGCTGTACCAGCCGATGCGGGTGTTGATGTCGGTGTTGTTCATCCCGGCGGCATGCACGTTGACGAGCACGTCCCCGGGTCCGGGACGGGGCACCGGGACGTCCGTGCGGTACTCCAGCCGATCGAGGCCGCCGTACCCGGTGAGGACGACGGCGTGCATGGTGGCGGGGACTCTCACCGGTCCGCCGCGAGTGCCCGGCTGTGCGGGCTGTCGAGTGCGACCAGACCGCTGGCCCAGTGTCGCCCCGACTGCGCAAGACTGGCGGATCGCCTGACCACCCGGCAGGACCTACCCTTGACACTCATCCCGCTGCCTTGGCTGGCACGGTCAAGCTGGAGGATCGGCCCATGGGTGCGGCGGCCGCTGTCGCGGTCCCGGTTCCCGGACTCCCGCGCGATGGCCGCGAGAGTCTTGGCCGCCGGGGGACTGGCGCGCCGCGTGTCCTCGGCGATGCGGAACCCGCCGGCACAAATCTCCACGCCCCCGGAGACCGGGCCGGCCCGGTGCACCGCCGGGTGGGTATCGTGGCCGGGGGTGCCTGGAAGCTCTTGCACGGTCATCTCCTCCTCGCATGGGGTGCGAGTCGGAAAATCATAGCACAGTGCCTTCGGTCTCGCCGGGGAACGTGTTCCGGGAGAGAGCCGGGGACGCGTGGGCAGGGTCGTGCACCCTGCTGGTGATGGCCAACCGGTCACACCCGGCCGCGTTGCCGTGCCACGGGAGCCCGGCGGGGAAGTCCCCGGCGATCGGTCGCTTGGTGGAGGATGAGGTCGCCCTCGACACCGCCCCAGACTGCCGGACTGCCAGTGTGCTGCGCGTCCGTGACCAGGCAACACACTCGTGTCCGGCCAATCCCGGTGTGGGCATGGAACCCGCGGCAACGCGCCTTGGTCCGGCCGGGCACTTGGCGAACCCCGCCCGGGTTGTGTCAGCCGGGCGTTCCCTGGGAGGGTGGGGGGACAGTCTGTTTGTCCGGAGACCGGGTCTTTGTGCGAAGCTGCCAGACGCCTCGCAACAAAAAGGCCACACGCATCAGCACGGCGCTCGCCCAAAAGCCCAGCGCCCCGGCCATGAGCACCTCCACGACCATGAGACCCTTGCTCTCCACTTGGATGAGGATGCCGCGGTCTCCGGCAGACAGCGGGACAAATTCCCAGAGCCAGACGCAGGCCCAGAGACCCATCGCGGACGCGACAAGGGGGAGACACCGCGGCCGCAGGGCCAATCTCCCGTAGACATGGCCGTATCCCGCCCAAAGGTGGGTGGACACGACCCGGTGAACCGCCAGAAACAGGAGCGCAAGCAAGAGGAGGTGCCCGAGGACGACCTGATGCGCCACGACCTCCTCCAGACCGGGGATACCACTCTTCCGCGCGACTTGGGCCGCATGCGCGACGCGGGGGGCATAGTCCTGTAGCGCGGAGACAAGGGGGGCAAAGGACTGAAACAGCGCACTGGAGACCCTTGGATAGTGCTCGCGAAGCATCCACAGCAACGCCGTGTAGGACAGCCACAGCACCAGGCAGGTCCGTCCCGCATACAGGTTGACCGTCTGGTGCCAGACATGGCGGGTGCCGCCCGGTGCCACAAGGGAGTCCCTCCTCTGCTCTTGGCGGAGCGCGTGGAGGTTCCGCAACAGTATCGTCAGCTTGACCAGCGAAAACCTGACAAGCACATAGTAAACCACTACCCAGAGCACCTCCTGAAGCATGAAATAGTTGCTGTCAACCGGGATCATGGGCGAACTGTTCTGGTCCCAGAGCAGGGGGGCTATCTGAAGGAGCAGTATACACAGCAATGTCACGGAACCGACCACGGTCAGGAGCACGTACTGCCGTGTCAGCGGCAATTTTCCGATGACGTCCCCGTATCCCTTCCAGGTGTGGAGTGCCACAAGTTGGTAGCCCACATAAATCAGGACGGGAAGCAGGAGAAGGTGCGCCACGACAATCTGGTGCGCGACAATCTCGGTCAGTTCGGGATTTTCATGTTGCGCGATGTATCGGGTCGCAAAAATGGCGCGCGGGATGTGCTCGTGCAACGCAAGCACCAGCGGCCGGAAAAAGAGGACCAGGGAGCCGGCCGCGCCCGGAAAGTGCTCGCGAAGCACCCCCAGCGCCACCGCATAGAGTCCCCAAAGCACGCCGCACCCCACGAAGACGTATGAGGCACGCCATAGCCCCCTGAGGTACTCTTCCCCGCCTGGCGCGTCAAGGACCGGTCGCCAAAAAATCTGGTTGAACTCCTTCGACGGGGCGGCGAGCGCCTTGGAGTATCTTCTGGGGGAATCGAAGGCGAAAAGCATAGCTTGGCGCAGTGACAGCTAAGGCCGAACCGGCAGGCCGGGTGGGGACAGAACCGCGCGTGGCGTGGGAACCGCGACGAACCCGGAAAATCTCCCTGTTGGACCCCACTCCGGCGGGGCGTGCGTTGTCCGGTCCCGCGTTGTTGCCCGGGTCCCGGAGGCGCGGGCCTCGGACCGCGCGCTTGCCGATGCGCGATGGGCCAGTGCTGTAGCCGGTGGCGGCAATGCGCCCGGCGATGTCCGCCCCTTGCGCGCGGGGAGGTTCACCCGTCCGCCGCGAGCGCCCGGTTGCGCCGGATGGTGCGGATCCGCGACAGCAGGTCGTCGCGGTCGGCGTAGGCGCCCTCGATGTGGCGCTCGCCGCCGGCGGCGTCGTACGCGCGGCGGCCGTGCAGCACGCGCCGGTTGTCGAACGCGACCAGGTCGCCGGCCCGGTAGGCGAACCGCAGCTGGTAGCGCCCCGACTGCGCGAGGCCGACAAAGTCCCGGACCGCCCGGTAGGCCCGCTCCTGCGTCTCCACCGGGGCCTTGAGCGGCGCGCGCAGCCACGAGTTGGCGCGCACCTCGTCGACCTGGCCGGCGCGGTCGAGCCGGAAGAACGGCCCGTGGGCGCGGTAGTCGCTGTTCCGGTCCCGGTTCTTGAACTCCCACACGACACTCGACAGCGTCTCGAACGTCGCCGGGTCTTCCCGCCGCATGTCCTCGGCGATGCGGAACCCGTCGACATAGGTCCCCTCGCCCCCGGAGGTCGTGTTCGCCCGGCAGAGGAGGAACTGCAGGCCCGGCGGATTCTCCCGGGTCGGCAGGTCGACGTGCTGGAGCAGCATCGACGGCGTGAACGCGTTCGAGTCGGGGTCGTCCTTGACGACCAGCTCGTAGGTGCGCCCGAAGTTGGTCTCGCGCACCGGGCCGATCCGCGTGACAATCTCCTCCAGCAGCCCGTCGCGCGGCGGGAGGCTCTCCAGGCGGGCGATGCCGTGGCTTTGGACCGCCTCGAGAAACCCCAGGAAGGCGCCGTCGTCCGCCATCGCGGCGGGGCCGTCGACGGTCGGCGGCGCGGCCAGCTCGCGCGCCGACCACAGCGTCGGCGCCGGCGCGCGCTCCCGGTCGCCGCCGTCCCGGAACCAGGCGTGCGCGCGCAGCCATCCCGGGTGGTAGCGGCTCTCGTGGCCCCCGTGCGACCAGACCACCCGGAGCGCGCCGGCCGGGTCGACCTCGGCGCGCTCCGGGCGGATGTCCGCCGGGATGTCCAGCGGGGAGATCCGCATCTCGCGCGTCAGCGGGTGGGTGGTCCCGGGGTCCGCGCTGTTCTCCCGCAGGAGCAGGGAGTGGTGAAGGCTGGTCCGGGAATCGTCCCACGTGACCCTGAGCACGTCGGCGTCGATCTCGACCGAGTCGATCCGGCGCGTCACCGGGTAGGCGTCGTGGTCGGGGGTGCCCGGAAGCTCTTGCACGGCCGTCTCCTCCTTGCGCGGTTCGCCGACAGGAAAATGATAGCACGGCGCCGTTTCGCGCCCGCCCGGGACCCGCGCCCGGAATAGAATTCCCCCGGGGGAGCCGGAGGACGCATGAGACAAGGCCCAAACATCCTGCTGGTGATGGTGGACCAGCTGACCCCGTTCGCGCTGCCCTGCCACGGGAACCCGGTGGTGCGGTCCCCGGCGATCGACCGGCTGGCGGCGGAGGGCGTCGTCTTCGACGCCGCCTACTGCAACAGCCCGCTGTGCGCGCCGGCGCGCAACGCGTTCATGACCGGGCAGCACGTCTCGCGCAGCGGCGCCTACGACAACTCCGCCTACCTGCCGAGCACGCAGCCGACGTTCGCGCACTACCTTCGGGTGATGGGGTACCGCACCGCGCTCTGCGGGAAGATGCACTTCATCGGCGCGGACCAGCTCCACGGGTTCGAGGAGCGCCACACCACCGACATCCACCCGTCGGACTTCGGGTGGGTCCCCGACTGGCGCCACCCAGACCGGCGGGTGGACGAGTGGTACCACAACATGTCGGGCGTGGTCCAGGCGGGCGTGGGCGCGATCACGAACCAGCTGACCTTCGACGACGAGGTCGGCGCGAGCGCGGTGCAGGCCCTCTACGACAGCGCGCGCACGCCCGACCGGCGGCCGTTCTGCCTGGTGGCGAGCTTCGTCCACCCGCACGACCCGTACGTGGCGCGCCAGGCCCACTGGGACCTGTACGAGGGGGCGGAGATCCCCCTGCCCCGGGTCGCGCGCCCGCCGGCGGAGCGCAACGACGCCCACAGCCTGCGGCTGGAGAAGGCGATCGCCCTCGACGCGGTCGACATCACCGAGGCGGACGTCGTGCGCGCGCGGCGCGCGTACTTCGCCAACATCACCTACGTCGACGAGTGGGTCCGACGGCTGCTCGACGTGCTCAAGGAGACCGGCCAGGCGGACGACACCGTCACGGTGTTCACCTCCGACCACGGCGAGATGCTTGGCGAGCGCGGCCTCTGGTACAAGATGAACCTGCACGAGTGGTCGGCGCGCGTGCCGCTGATCGTCCACGCGCCGGGCCGGTTCCGCGCGGGACGGGTCGGCAACGCGGTGTCGCACGTCGACCTGTTGCCGACCCTGTGCGCGATCGCCGCCCTCGGCGGCGCGAGCGTCCCGGAGTTCGTCGCGCCGGTGGACGGACGCGACCTGCTGCCGCTGTGCGACAACCCGGCGGACCCGGCAGATCCCGGCCTTGCGTTCTGCGAGTACCTCGCGGAGGCGACGTCGGCGCCCATACTCATGGCGCGCAAGGGGCCGCACAAGTACATCTCCTGCCGGACCGACCCGGAGATCCTCTACGACCTGGCGGCGGACCCGGACGAGACCGCCAACCTCGCGGGCGACCCCGCCCGCGAGACGCTGCTCAACGAGTTCCGCGCGATCGAGCGCGAGCACTGGGACGCCGAGGAGCTGACCGACCGGGTGATGCGCGACCAGAGGCGGCGTCGGTTTGTGCACCAGGCGTTGCGCACGGGCCGGCAGGTCCACTGGGACTACCAGGTGCGGCGGGACGCCTCGCAGGAGTACGTGCGCAGCCACCGGAGCCTGACCGAGGTGGACATCGAGTCGTGCTACCCGCGGCCGGTGCCGTTCAACCCGAGGTGGAGCTGAGCCGCGCCCGGGTCGCGGCCCGCGGTCAGCCGGCCCCGGGCCCCGCGCCCTTCCCCAGGCCCTTGTGGGCGGCGAGGGCCCGCCGCCGCGTGTCCGCGAGCGAGACCATCGGTCCGGGATAGCCCTCCCCCGGGCGCGGACCGGCAAGGTCGGCCCCCTCCCCGTTCACCGCCCACGGCTCGTGGACATGGTCGGGGTCGACACCTTCCAGCTCGGGGACGAAGGTCCTGACGTAGTCGCCGTGTGGGTCGAACTTGCGCCCCTGAAGCACGGGGTTGAAGATGCGGAAGTACGGCGCGACGTCCGCGCCGCAGCCGGCCACCCACTGCCAGCTAACCGTGTTGTTCGCGATGTCCGCGTCGACCAGGTTGTCCCAGAACCAGTCTTGGCCGGCCCGCCAGTCCACCAGGAGGTTCTTGGTGAGGAACGACGCCGCGACCATCCGCACGCGGTTGTGCATCCAGCCCGTGCGGCGCAGCTGGCGCATCCCGGCATCGACGATCGGGAACCCGGTGCGCCCGCGCTGCCAGGCGCGCAGCGCCGCCCGGTCCTCCCGCCAGGGGAAGTCCCGGAACTCGGGGCGGAACTCCCGCCCCGGAAGGTCCGGGAAATGGTGTAGCAGGTGGTGGCTGAACTCGCGCCAGCCGAGCTCGCGGAGGAACGCGTCCGCGCCCGTCGCCGGGGCCTCGGACCCCTCCCGCATGCCGGCGACGGCGTGCCACAGGGCGCGCACGCCGATCTCCCCGAAGCGGATGTGGGGCGACAGCCGCGAGGTGCCGCCCGCGATGTCGGGCCGGTCCCGGTCGGTGGCGTACCCGCCGACGCCGCGGGCGGCGAACGCGCGCAGGAGCGCCTGGGCGCCCTCCTCGCCCGGCGCCCAGGATTCCTGAAGGCCCTCGGTCCACGCGGCCTTTCCCGGGAGCAGGCCCAGGTCCTCAAGCCGCAGGGACGGCGGCCACTCCCGCGGGGCGTCGATCCGGCCGGGGGTCGGGACGGGCGCCGCTGGCGGGCCGAGCCCGAGGCAGTGGCGCCAGAACGGGGTGAACACCCGGAACGGGCGCCCCTGCGAGCCGCGCACCTCGCCGGGCGGGAACAGCGCCCGGTCCTCGCACGGCCGGAACCGCGCGCCAACCCGGTCGCACAGCGCTCGGATCCGCCCCTCAAGTCCGGCGTCCCACGGGGCGTGGCCGCGCTGAAGGTGGAGCGACCCGGCCGGGCACGCCGCAAGCAGCCCGCCGAGCGCGTCGGCCGTCTCCCCGCGAAGCAACACGAGCCGGGAGCCGCGCCGCTCCAGCGAGCGCGCGAGCGACCCCAAGGAGTGGTGCAGCCACCACCGCGCGGCGCCGCCCAGCCTCCACCTGCCGGGGGTGGCGTCGTCCAGCACAAAGACCGGGAGCACCGGGTGCCCGCCGGACGCCGCCTCCCACAGCGCGAGGTTGTCGGCGACCCGGAGGTTGTCGCGGAACAGGCAGACCGCGACGCTCATCGCGCGGGGAGACACGCCCCGGGAATGCCGGCAGGCGCGGCCGCCCGGCCCGGGACGGGGCGGCGGACGGTCACGACTGGGCGATGAGCCAAAAGATCCCGATCACGAGGACCAGGCACCCGACCTTGCCGGCAAGCGAGGAGGACGCCTCCGCCCTGCCGGCCAGCCCTTCCATTTCGTCTGCGATCTTTTCCGCCTCGTCGGCGTTCCTCTCCATCTTGTCGGCCAGCTCCGACATCTCTTCCCCGTACGCGTCCATCCGGTGGTGGTAGACCGTCGTGCAGGGGTTGCGGTCGAGCGGGTCGACCCCGGCCCGCTTGAGCTCGGCCGACAGGAACGCCCGGTCGCGCTCCAAGGTGTCCCCGCCGACCAGCGGGAGGTTCCCGATGAAGACGCGCACCTCGTGCGCGATCTCCTCGAAGCGGGGGGCGCCCCCCAAGTCCGCCTGCCGCAGCCCGTGGGTCCTCAGCGCCCTCTCCGGCGTCGGCATCCCCGGGTTCACCTCGGTCCGGTAGAGGGGCGCGTCAACGGTCCCGCGCGCGTCCTTCCCCGCCTTGAGCGCCTCGGTGCGGACGTCCATCCCGGAGAAGTCGAGGTGGAACAGGGTGACCTGGATGATGCGGTCCCTCTCCGGGTCGGGTCCCGTGGCCGCGACCTTGACGGCGACCGCCTCGTCGATCGCGACCAGGAAGCGGGGCGAGTCCTCGTTCAGCTCGTTGACGCTCCAGCCCACGTCGATGGGCGTGGGATCGACCTCCGGCGCCGGCCCGCCCGCGCGCGCGGGCGCGCGCCGGCCGGCGGGCGTCAGTGCGCCCTTTCCCGGCACGGCTCGAGGAGGGGTCCGGCGGCAAGGCCGGACCCAACCATGCCCCGGCCGACGCGTCCCCCGACGGCCCGCCCGGCCGGCGAAAGCGGCGGTGGCATCCGCCGCAACCAAGAGGTCGCGCCCGCGACGGCGGCGGTCACGCCGGCGCGCGGCCCCGGACGCCGCGCCGCGGCGCCGGGCGGATGTCGCGATCGCATTGCCATGGGGGGGATTGTATTCCCGTGGCGGTGTCCGGGGGGTCTTCCGCGGCGGGCGTCGGCGGAGGTCGCCGCCGGGCCGGGGCCAGGCCGGGAACGGTCAGGCAAGCGCGTAGAGCAACAGCACGACCGCGGCCACGAAAAGGATCCCCCCGAGTGCCTGGGCACCCGAGAGTCCGTCCTCTTCTCGGCGCACCGGCGGCGCGCCGGCGGAGGTCGCCCGCCTGGCGGCCGGCCGGGCCTCGGGGCTGGCGCGCCGCCGCGCGGCGGGGCGCGGCCTGTCGTCCGACTCGCCCATCGCTCCGCGCAACACCGAGGGCAGGTCCGGCTCATCCTCGTCCCAGTCGTCGTCCAGCCAGTCCTCCGGTTCCGGGGACAGGTCCGCCCCGCGGCAGTAGACCCTCGGACTGGGGTTGCGGTCAAGGGTGTCGACCCCGGCGCGCCTGAGCTCCGCCGACAGGAAGGCCTTGTCGCGCGCCAGGGTCTTTCCCCCGATCACAGGGAGGGTCCCGATGAAGGCGCGGACCTCGCTCGCGATCTCCCCGAAGCGTGGCGCGCCCTCCAGGTCCGCCGCCCGCAGCCCGTGGGCCGCGAGAACCCTCGCCGGCACCGGCGCCCCCGGGTCCACCCGCGTCGCGTAGGTCGACTGGCCGCGCACCGTCTTGGTGGTGTCCGGCCGGGGGTCGCCGTCCGTGTCGACGCCGCCAAAGTCGGCGACGGTCAGCACAATCTCGATGACGCGGTCCTTCCCGGGGTCGGGTCCCGTGGCGGCGACCCCCGGCCGGACACCACG
>CAZZIL010000220.1:0-5374 GCA_964654265.1 uncultured Gammaproteobacteria bacterium
TACAACGTGCCCCACTTCATCGCGCAGTCGATCGTGTTCGGCACCAGCTACGGGATCGACAACCTGGAGCCGATCGCGAACTGGGGCGCGGACCCGGCGGTCTTGGTCGTCCCGAAGGACAGCCCGTTCAACTCGCTGACCGACCTGGTCGAGCACGCGAAGGCCAACCCGGAGAAGGTGACGGTCTCCGGCGCCGGGCTGTACGTCGGGCACCACATCGCCTACCTGCAGACGGAGCGGGCCATCGGGACCAAGCTGAAGTATGTCCCGTACAAGGGGGGCGCCCCCGCGCTCAAGGGCGTGATCGCCGGCGAGGTCATGGCCGGCGTCAACAACCTCTCCGACGCCTTCCGCAGCCGCGACTCGCTGAAGATCCTGGCGATCGCGGACCTCGAGCGCCACGAGTTCCTCCCCGATGTGCCGACGTTTCTGGAGCAGGGGGTTGACGTCGACAACTCCAGCGTCAACTTCCGCGGGGTGATGGCGCCCAAGGGGACGCCGCCCGACGTGATCGCCTTCTTGGCGGAGCGCGTCCCGCAGATGTTCGAGAACGGCCGCGTGCTGTCGAAGATGAAGAGCGGCGGCTCGCCCGTGCGCGTCATGTCGCGCGACGAGGTCCGGCGGATGTGGGAGGAGCGGCAGGCCTACCTCACGGACCTCCTGAAGGATCTTGTCCAGGCCCAGTAGGGCCGGCCCGCCCCTTTCCGGGCGCGGTCCCGCCGCGCCCGCCCCCCGGTGACAGGCGCCGCGGAGACCGCGCCTGACGGCGCCGTGCGCGACATCGTGCGCCGGGCCCGAGAGGCCCAGCGGGCGTTCGCGGCCGCCGCCGACCAGCGCGCGGTCGACCAGGCGTGCCTTGCGATCGGCTGGAGCCTGGTCAAGCCGGAGAACAACCGCCTCCTTGCCCGGATGTCGGTCGACGAGACCGGCCTCGGCAACACCGGGGACAAGGTGCGCAAAAACCGCCGCAAGACCCTCGGGCTCCTGCGCGACATCCGCGGTCGGCCGTCGGTCGGCGTCGTCCGTCGCGGCGACGACGGGATTGTCGAGATCGCCCGCCCGGTGGGCGTGGTCGCCGCGGTGGTGCCGTCCACCAACCCGGCGGCGACGCCGACCAACAAGGCGATCAACGCGGTCAAGGGGGCGAACGCCATCGTGCTCGCGCCGTCGCCCAAGGGCGCCGGGGTGTGCGTCGAGCTCGTCCGGCTGGTCCGCGCGGCGCTCGCGTCGGTCGGCGCCCCGGAGGACCTCGTGCAGATGCTGCCGCCGCCGCCGAGCAAGGCGGCCACCGAGGAGCTGATGGCGCTCGCGGACCGGGTCGTGGCGACCGGGTCGCGCAACAACATCCGGGCGGCGTACCGCAGCGGCACCCCGGCGATCGGCGTCGGCACCGGGAACGTCCCGGTGATCGTCGACGAGACCGCCGACCTGGCCGGCGCCGCGCGCAAGATCCGGCTGTCGAAGACGTTCGACAACGCGACCTCGTGCTCCTCCGAGAACAGCCTGGTGATTGTCGACCGGGTCTACGACGAGCTGCTCGGCCTGCTCGCCCAGGAGGGCGGCCGGCTCCTTGACGCGGCCGGCAAGGCGCGCCTGCAGGCGCGCCTCTGGACCGACGGCCGGCTGGACCGGGCGCTGATCGCCAAGGACTTCCCGGTGATGGCCGAGGCGGCCGGGCTGGAGGACCACGCGGACGGGCGCTTCCTGATGGTCGAGGAGGACGGGGTCGGCCCCGGCCATCCGTTCTCCGGGGAGAAGATGTCGCTCGTCCTCGCGCTCTACCGGGTCCCCGGGTTCGAGGAGGCGTGCAGGCTCACCCGCAGGATCCTGGAGCACCAGGGCGCAGGGCACTCGGTCGGGATCCACACGACGATCGGGGAGCGCCCCCTGCGGCTCGGGCTCACGCTGCCGACGAGCCGGGTGATGGTCAACCAGGCGCACTGCTTCGCCAACGGCGGCAGCTTCGACAACGGGATGCCGTTCTCCCTGTCGATGGGGTGCGGCAGCTGGGGCGGCGACCCGATCTCCGAGAACCTCGACTTCCGGCACTACCTCAACACCACGCGCGTGGCCTGGCCAATCCCGCCGGACGAGCCCACCCTCGGGGAGATCTTCTCCGGACTCTGGGAGGCGACTGGCGAGGCGCCACCCGCCGATGAGCACGCCGTTTGACGTCGCGGCCGCGCACACCGTGCGCAGCCTGGTCGACCGGCATGCCCGGGAGCGCGGGGACCGGCTGTTCCTCGCCGACCCGGGGTCGGGACGCTCCGTGACATACCGGGAGCTGGCGGACGAGGTCCGTGAGCTCGGTGGCGCACTCCCCCAAGAGACCGGCGCGCCCGTCGGGGTCATGGCCGCGAACGGCTGGCACGCCGCGCGCGCGCTGCTCGCGGTGATGTGCCACGGGCACACGGCGGTGCCAGTCAACCTGGCGGGCGGCGATCCCCAAGTCGCCCACGCGCTCGGTCACAGCGGGTGCCGCACGGTGTTTGTCGATGATGACAGCCGGGACCGCCTCGGGCGGATCGTCTCCGACAACCGCCTGGGGATCGCGGTCGCCGACATTGCCGGGCCGTTGCCCGGCCCAGCGGCCGGGGGCGCCTCCCCGGCGCGTGGCGACCGGGCGATGGTGATGTACACCAGCGGGACCACCGGCGTTCCCAAGGGGGTGGTGCACACCCACGCGAGCCTGCTCGCCGGTGGCGCGAACACGGCGGCCGCCCACGGGCTGTCTGAGGACGACCGGGCGCTGTGCGTGCTTCCGCTGTACCACATCAACGGGCTGTGCGTGACTTTGTTCGCGCCGCTAGTCAGCGGCTCCGCGACGGTGACGCCGCCGCGCTTCAGCGCGTCACGGTTCTGGGACTGGGCGGCCGCGCACGGGTGCACCTGGTCCAGCGTGGTGCCGACCCAGGTGTCGCACCTGCTGCACACTCCCGGCGAGGCGCCACCCGGGATGCGCTTCGTGCGCTCGGCGTCCTCGGCGCTCCCGCCGGAACTGCTCGCCAGGTTCGAGGAGCGCTTCGGCATCCCGCTGATCGAGACCATGGGGATCACCGAGGCCGCCGCGCAGATCCTGTCGAACCCGATGCCGCCGGGGCGGCGCAAGCCCGGCTCGCCCGGCAAGGCCGTCGGGAACGAGGTCCGGATCCTCGGCGACGACCGGCGGCCGCTCCCGGCCGGGGACACCGGCGAGATCACCGTGCGCGGCGACAACGTCATGCTCGGGTACCTGCGGGACCCCGGGCAGACCGCGCAGTCGCTCGCGGACGGCTGGCTGTTGACCGGGGACCTGGGGCGCATGGACACGGACGGCTACGTGTTCGTCACCGGGCGCAAGAAGGAGCTGATCATCAAGGGCGGGGAGAACATCGCACCCCGGGAGGTCGATGAGGCGTTGCACCAGGCGCCCGGCGTGGTCGAGGCCGCCGCGTTCGGGCGCCCGTGCGACACCTACGGCCAGCGGGTCGAGGCCTGCGTCGTCCTGGGGACGCCCGGCAGCCACACCGAGAAGGAGCTGATCGACCTGTGCCGGCGCGCCGTCGGCGACTTCCGCGCGCCGGACCGCATCCACTTCATGGAGGACCTTCCCAAGGGGCCGTCCGGGAAGGTCCAGCGCCTCCGGCTCGCCGAGATGGTGGAGGACGGATGAGCCGCCCCGACGGGGGCCGGGCGTCGTCCCCCCGGCCCGCAAGCCCGGCGAGGCGCTGATGGCGGACTTCCTCACCGTCGCCGAGCGCTCCCGGCTGATGTCGAAGATCAAGGGAAAGGGAAACCGGTCGACCGAGCTCAGGATGGTCGCGCTCCTGCGCGCCAGCGCGATCACCGGGTGGAGAAGGCACCTCGGCCTGCCGGGCAACCCCGACTTCACGTTCAGGCGGGAGAAGGTGTGCGTCTTCGTCGACGGGTGCTTCTGGCACGGGTGCCCCGCGTGCTACCGCGCGCCCGAATCCAACGGCGCCTTCTGGAGGGCCAAGGTCGAGAACAACCGGGCGCGCGACTCCCGCACCTCCAAGGCGCTTCGCAAGAGGGGCTACTGGGTCGTGAGAATCTGGGAGTGCGACCTCGGCAAGCCCGCCGCCCTCGGAAAGGTCAAGCGGGCGCTGACGGTCCGGCGGCGCTGAGCGGGCGCCGGTTCCGCCTTCGCCTCCGCCGCGCGCCGGCGGGGGACATGCCGTCGCCTGCCGATGCGGGGGACGCGGTGACGGGCGGGGGACACCCGACCTATGTGCGGCTGGCCAGGATCCGTGTCGTCCCGTGGGTTGCGCTGTGCGCGCTCTCGCTTGGGACGTCCCTCTCCATGGCCTTCTGGTGGGATGACTGGTGGAACCCCCTCAACGACACGCTGAGAGTGTTCCCGGCGCTGGTGGGCACGCTGGCCGTCGCCCTTGCGAGCGGCGCCTTGGCCGTCCGTCGCCTGAAGAGGGTCGCGGGGCTCAGGCAGGAGGGCGACCGGGCCCGGCATGTCCTTGGGGTGGCGGCCCGGTCGCTCCGGCTTGCCCTGGTCGGCATTGCCGTCGCGTTCCTCTCGCAGGCCGCGTTCATCAACCGGGTCGACCTGGCGCGCCGCTCGTACGACCGCTACGCCATGTCGGTCGACGAGGCGGGACGCACCTTGGCGATTGAGGGGGTCATCGGTCCAGGCCTCGCGAGCCTGCTCAGGCGCAACCTGGAGCTGCACCCGGCCATCGACACGTTCATGGTCACAAGCGCCGGCGGACTCACCGACCAGGCCTTGGCGGCGGCCGATGCCATCGGCCAGGTCCCCGGCGCGACCGTGGTCGCGCGCGGGAGGTGCGACAGCTCCTGCATCATCGTCCTCATGGCCGGCGAGCGGCGCCAGGCCGACTGGGACCTCGAGTTCGGCTTCCACGCCGCGTCGTCAATCACCGAGGAGGACTTCGACCGCTGGGACCTCCTGGGTCCCAAGCGGGCGGTGGACGACTATCTCCTCGGGAGGGGACTGCCTGGCGAGCTGGCGTTCCAGTCGTTCATAGGCGAGGAGCTGACGATGGTCCCGGCGATCCGGCTCGCTCAGGAGCGGGTCCTCCACGGGCTGCTCAACGGCGATGAGCCGGTCCCGGTCACGCACGCCAAGTGGCGCAAGATGGAGACTTTGCTCGCCTTGGGCGGCGCCGGGCAGAGGGAGGTCCTCGTCCCCCTGCTGCAGGCGATCCGGGAGTCGAACCCGGAGGCGGTCGGGCGCCACGCGGACCTGTTCCACGACTCGCTCGAGAGGGGCGACCACCAGGCGCTGGGCGCCGCCATCGAGGACCTCATGCTCGACCTCGTCGCGTCGACGCTGCTCGCCGCGAACGACTCGGCCGTGAACGGCTACCAGCGCGCCCAGCAGCGGCGCGCCGAAAGCCTGGCC
>CAZZIL010000221.1:0-6551 GCA_964654265.1 uncultured Gammaproteobacteria bacterium
CGGAGCCGGGCAAGCGCAAGGACCAGGGCCTGCAGCGCGCGTTCCACAAGGTGTTCCCGATCGTGAGCACCAACGGGCAGGTCGAGATGCGCTTCAAGGAGTACCGGCTGTGCCCGCCGGAGTTCGACGTGCGCGAGTGCAAGGAGCGGGGGCTGACCTACCGCGGCCAGGTGCGCGCCAAGCTGCAGCTGGTGATCCTTAGCAAGGACAAGCCCGCGCGCGGCGCCGAGCGCGCGGTGCGCGAGATCCGCGAGGAGGACGTCTACCTCGGCGACATCCCGATGATGACGGAGACCGGGTCGTTCGTCATCAACGGCACCGAGCGCGTGGTGGTGTCGCAGCTGCACCGTTCGCCGGGCGTCTACTTCGAGCACGATGCCGGGCGCACGACCCAGGGGCAGAGCAAGATCTACAGCGCGCGGGTGATCCCCTACTTCGGCTCTTGGCTCGACTTCGAGTTCGACACCAAGGACCACGTGTTCTTCCGCATCGACAAGAAACGCAAGCTGCCGGTCACGGTGCTGCTCAAGGCGCTGGGCTACTCGGTCGAGGAGATCCTCGACGCGTTCCACGGGCGCGAGACCTTCGACCTGGGCAAGGAGCTCACCCCGCCGGGGAAGAAGGTCGCCGAATGGGACGACAACGCCACGCGCCTGACCAAGCTGCGCGCGGAGCGCGAGACGCTGGCCAAGGCGCAGGTCTCCACCTACCTTGAGGCGCTCGGCCAGGCGCCGAAGGCGGCGGGCGCCGCCTGGCCGGCCGGCGACCGGGCGGCCATCGACGCCGGGGACCGCCTCCTTGGCGAGCGCAGGCGCCTGGACGCCGACGCCCGGCGCTTCCGCGCGCTGGGCGAGCGGCGCGACAAGGCGATCGAGAGACTGGAGGAGGGGCGCGCCCAGCTCGACGAGGAGTGCGCCCAGCTCGCGAAGGACCAGGAGCGGCTCGCCGAGGAGCGCGCCCGGATCGCCGCCGACACCCGCGCGCTGCTCGCGCAGACGCCCGGGCTGGAGCACCCGTCCGGGGCGAGGGGGTGGGAGAAGGCCGGCGACGACGAGCTCATCGACGCGCTGCGCTCGCTGGAGCGCGGCGCGACCGAGCGCCGCGCCGAGTTCTCCTCGCTGGGCAAGGAACGCGCCCAGCTGGCCAAGGTCCTGGGCGCGGTGCGCAAGGACCGCGCCCGCCTGGCCGACGCGCGTGGCCGGGTCCCCGCGGAGGACGCGCAACTCGGCCGCGAGGCCGACGCGCTCGGCCGCGCGTGCGCGCTGCTGGAGAGGGCGGACGCGATGCTCGGGGCGGACCTCGGGCGCCGCGACAAGGCGCGCTTCCGGCCCGACCGGAAATTCAGCCGGCGGGGGGTGTCGATCAACCCGCTGGCGAAGGAGCGCGCGCGGCTGCGTCGCGAGCACGACCGCGTCGGGCGCCGGCTGCTGGCGCTGGCGAAGACGCTGGCGAAGCGCGCCGCCACGCTGGTCCCGGCGGACCGGAAGGCGGACGACGGGCGCCGCGCCCTGGCCCAGGGACTGCGCGCCGCCGTCGGCGAGGCGCTCGGCGTCGCGCGCGACCCCGGCTGGCTGGCGACGGGCGATGCCCGCGTCATCGATGTCGCGGCCGCGGTCGCCGACGGGCTCAGGCGCCACGCCCGCTCCGCGGAGAAGCGCGCCAAGGCAATCGCGTCTCTGGACGCGGAGATCGCCGGGCTGGAGAGGAAGCAGGCCCGGCTCGTCCGCGAGATCCGCCGGATGGTCAAGGAACTGGCGGGGCGCGACGACACCGAGGTGCTCGACCACGCGCGCCGGCAGGCGACCGCGCACACGCGCGTGCGCATGCGGCTCGTCGGCGAGCAGCTGCGCGACCAGTCGATCCCGTTCGACATCGTCGATGGCAAGGGGGAGGTCGTCATCCACAAGGAACGGCGCATCAAGGTCGCCGACGTCCGGCGCCTCGCCCAAGCCGGGGTCGAGTGGCACGAGGTGCCCGAGGACTTCCTGGTCGGGCGCCGGCTCGCGCACACGGTGGTCCACCCGAAGACCGGGGAGGCGGTCGCCGAGATCAACCGGGAGATCACGCCGGAGATCATCAACGCGGTGCGCGAGGCCGGGGTGCGCGAGCTGCAGACGTTGCACTTCCACGACCTGCACCACGGGCCGTTCGTCCCGCACACGCTGGACCTGGAGCACTGCCCGGACCGCGACGAGGCGCGCACGGAGATCTACCGCATGCTGCGCCCCGGCGACCCGCCCAACGAGAGCGTGGTCAACGCGACCTTCGACAACACGTTCTTCAACCCGGAGCGCTACAGTCTCTCGGAGGTCGGGCGCCTCAAGTTCAACCAGCGGCTGCGCCGCGGGGACGCCGCCGGCGGCGGGACCACGCTGACGCGCGAGGACATCCTCGACGTCGCCAAGACGCTCGTCGAGCTGCGCAACGGGCGCGAGGCCGTCGACGACATCGACAACCTCGGCAACCGCCGCGTGCGCTCGGTCGGCGAGCTGGTGCAGATCCAGTTTGTCGCCGGGCTGCAGCGCATCGACAAGGCGATCAAGGACCGGATGAACCTGGCCGACTCGGAGAACCTGACGGCGGGCGAGCTGGTCAACGCCAAGGCCGTCACCACCGTGGTGCGCGACTTCGTCGGCTCCAGCCAGCTGTCGCAGTTCATGGACCAGACCAACCCGCTGGCGGAGATCACTCACAAGCGCCGGGTGTCGGCGCTCGGCCCCGGCGGGCTGGTGCGCGAGCGCGCCGGCTTCGAGGTGCGGGACGTGCACCCGACGCACTACGGGCGGGTGTGCCCGATCGAGACGCCGGAGGGGCAGAACATCGGGCTCATCAACTCGATGGCGCTGTACGCGCGCACCAACGAGTACGGGTTCCTGGAGACCCCCTACCGCCGCGTGGCGGACGGCAAGGTCACCGACTCGATCGACTACCTGTCGGCGATCGACGAGGCCCCGCACGCGATCGCGCGCGCGGACACGCCGCTCGACGGCGACGGGCGCTTCGCCGAGGAGCTGGTGTCGTGCCGGCAGCGCGGCGAGTTCAAGCTGCTGCCGCGGGACGAGGTCGCCTACATGGACGTCAGCCCGGCGCAGATCGCGTCGGTGGCGGCGGCGCTGATCCCGTTCCTAGAGCACAACGACGCCACTCGGGCGCTGATGGGGTCCAACATGCAACGCCAAGCGGTGCCGTGCATCCGTCCGGAGAGGCCGCTGGTCGGCACCGGCATCGAGACCAAGGTGGCGACGGACTCGCGCACCGTCGTGACGGCGCGGCGCCCAGGCACCGTCGACTTCGTCGACAGCTCGCGCATCGTGGTCAAGGCCGACGAGGACGAGCTCGGCGACGAGTCCGGGGTCGACATCCACAACCTGACCCACTGCGATCGCTCGAACCAGGACACCGTCATCTCGCAACGCCCGATCGTCAAGGTGGGCGAGCGCGTGTCGCGCGGCGACATCATCGCGGACGGGTCGTCGACCGACCTGGGCGAGCTGTCGCTCGGCAAGAACCTGCTGGCGGCGTTCCTGCCGTGGAACGGCTACAACTTCGAGGACTCGATCCTGCTGTCGGAGCGCGTCGTCGAGGAGGAGCGGTTCGGATCGATCCACATCAAGGAGTTCGTCGTGCACGCGCGCGAGGACAGCCAGCTGGGCTCCGAGGAGATCACTCGCGAGGTCCCGAACAAGGGGGAGAGCGCGCTCGCCAACCTGGACGAGAGCGGGATCATCACGGTCGGCACCCCGGTGCGCCCGGGCGACATCCTGGTCGGCAAGGTGACGCCGAAGTCGCAGACGTCGCCGTCGTCGGAGGAGAAGCTGTTGCGCGCGATCTTCGGCGAGAAGGCGGCGAACGTCAAGGACACCAGCCTGCGGCTGCCGAGCGGCTCGGCGGGCGTGGTCACCGACGTCAAGGTGTTCACGGCCGAGGGGGTGGAGCGCGACGCGCGCGCGCTCGACATCAACCGGCAGGAGCTGGAGAACTACCGCAAGGACCTCGACGACATCCGCCGCATCATCGAGCGCGACGCGCACGACCGGGCGCGGGCCCTGCTCACCGGCGAGACCGTCGCCGCGGCGCCGAAGGCGCTGGGGATCCCCAAGGGGACCCGCGTCACCGCGAAGCTGCTCGACGAGGCCGACCCGGCGGACTGGTTCCGCGTGTCGGTCTCCAAGGTGGAGGTCAACGACCGCGTCGGCGAGATCCGGCGGCGCCTCGACGGCAAGCGCAAGGAGTTCGAGGCGCTGTTCAAGGAGAAGGAGCGCAAGCTGACCCGCGGGGACGAGCTGCCGCAGAACGTGCTGAAGACGGTGAAGGTGTACGTCGCGATCAAGCGCAACATCCAGCCCGGCGACAAGATGGCCGGGCGCCACGGCAACAAGGGCGTGGTGAGCCGGATCGTCCCGGTGGAGGACATGCCCTACATGGAGGACGGCACCCCGGTCGACATCGTGCTCAACCCGCTGGGTGTGCCGTCGCGGATGAACATCGGCCAGGTGCTGGAGATGCACCTCGGGCTGGCGGCGAAGTCGCTCGGCGGCCGCTTCGGCGAGGCGCTGCAAAAGGAGCGGGCCCGCCAGGTGCGGGAGATCCGCGCCCTGCTCACCGAGGTGTACGGCAAGCAGGCGCCGGGGCAGCCCGACTGGTCGAAGCGCGGAGACGACGAGATCATCGAGATTGCGCGCACGTTGCGCGACGGCGTGCCGTTCGCGACGCCGATCTTCGACGGCGCCGCCGAGCGCGACATCCGCGCGATGCTGCGGCTGGCGGGCGAGCCGGAGTCCGGGCAGGCGATCCTTCGCGACGGGCACACCGGCGAGCCGTTCGCCCGGCCGGTCACGGTCGGCTACGTCTACATGCTGAAGCTGCACCACCTGGCGGACGAGAAGATGCACGCGCGCTCGACCGGGCCGTACAGCATGGTCACGCAGCAGCCGCTCGGCGGCAAGGCGCAGCAGGGCGGCCAGCGCCTCGGTGAGATGGAGGTGTGGGCGCTTGAGGCCTACGGGGCCGCGCACACCCTTCGCGAGATGCTGACGGTGAAGTCGGACGACATCCCCGGCCGCGCGCAGATGTACAACAACATCGTCAAGGGCGAGCACAGCCTGGACCCGGGGCGGCCCGAGTCGTTCTCGGTGCTGATGAACGAGATCCGCTCGCTGGCGCTGAACTTCGACTACCACACCCGGGCGCCTGAGCGGCGCTCCCTCTTCCAGCTCGAGACGCGCGAGGACCGCATCGACCGGGTGGGCGCGCTGCGCCTCAAGATCGCCTCTCCGGAGGTGATCCGCTCCTGGTCGCACGGCGAGGTGCGCGAACCCAAGACCATCAACTACCGGTCATCGAAGCCGGAGCGCGACGGGCTGTTCTGCGCGAAGATCTTCGGCCCGATCGACGACTTCGAGTGCCTGTGCGGCAAGTACAAGGGGATCAAGCACCGCGGCGTGATCTGCACCAAGTGCGGCGTCGAGGTGACGACCGAGCGCGTGCGCCGCGAGCGCATGGGGCACATCGAGCTGGCGTGCCCGATCGCGCACATCTGGTTCGTCAAGTCGCTGCCGTCCCGCATCGGTCTCGCGCTGGACCTCACGCTGCGCGAGATCGAGGGCGTGCTCTACTACGAGCGCCACATCGTGGTCGAGCCGGGCGCGACGCCGCTCAAGCGCGGCCAGCTGCTGGACCGCGAGCAGTACGACAGTCACCTCGCCCGGTACGGGCGGGAGTTCAAGGCCGGGATCGGCGCCGAGGGGCTGCGCGACCTGCTCAAGGAGATCGACCTCGATGCCGAGATCGAGGCGCTGCGCGAGGAGTACGACTTCACGCGCTCGTCCGCCCGGCAGAAGAAGCTGCACAAGCGCATCAAGCTGTTCACCGGGCTGCGCGACGCGAACGAGCGCCCGGAGTGGATGGTGCTCGAGGTGCTGCCGGTGCTGCCGCCCGACCTGCGGCCGCTGGTGCCGATCCCTGAGCGCGGACGCTACACCACGTCGGACCTCAACGACCTCTACCGGCGCGTGATCAACCGCAACAATCGCCTGCGGCGGTTGACCGAACTCGAGGCGCCCGACTGCATCGTCGACAACGAGAAACGCATGCTGCAGGAGGCCGTCGACTCGCTGCTCGACAACGGGCGCCGCGGCAAGGCCGCGACCGGCGCGAACAAGCGTCGGCTCAAGTCGCTCGCCGACATCGTCAAGGGCAAGTCCGGGCGCTTCCGTCAGAACCTGCTCGGCAAGCGCGTCGACTTCTCCGGGCGCTCGGTGATCGTCGTCGGGCCGAACCTCAAGCTGCACCAGTGCGGGCTTCCGAAGAAGATGGCGCTGGAGCTGTTCAAGCCGTTCGTGTTCCAGCGGCTGCACCGGCTGGAGCCGGCGAGCAACATCAAGACGGCGAAGCAGCTGGTCGACGCCGAGGACTCCCGGGTCTGGGACATCCTCGAGGAGGTGATCCGCCAGCACCCGGTGCTGCTGAACCGGGCGCCGACGCTGCACCGCCTCGGCATCCAGGCGTTCGAGCCGTTGCTGATCGACGGCAAGGCGATCCAGCTGCACCCG
>CAZZIL010000222.1:0-5399 GCA_964654265.1 uncultured Gammaproteobacteria bacterium
ACCCATCAACCGGTCCGCGCCCTCGCCGCCCACCAGATAGTCGTCCCCCGCCCCCCCAAGCAGCTGGTCGTTGCCGCGTTCGCCGTACAAATGGTCCGCATCGTCGCCCCCGTCAAGGACATCGTCTGCCGCGCCGCCCCAGAGCTCGTCCTCACCCGCGCCGCCCATCAGACGATCGGAGCCGCCGCCGCCAAACAACCGATCCCGGTCCCCGCCAGCGCGCAAAACATCATCGCCCCCCATTCCGAGGTACAGGTCCCTGCCTTCGCCGCCGCGCCAATCGTCCGCCATGTCGGTCCCCAAGGCCCTTGCGTCCGCCAGAATGTCCGGACCCAGACCCAACTTCGCGGCCCGGGATAGCACGACACCCCACCCCAAAGCGAACTCCATCTCCTCCTCGGAAAGCCTCAGAGTGGTCGCCACCGTGGATTCACCATCAGCAAGGGTCAGCCGCCTCAGATCAAGGCGCGGACCGTCCACGAAGTCCAGCATCTCCACGAAACCCCGTCCGCCTGCACCGAAATGCCCCGTGATGAGCAGGGAATCCGTCGTGACGGACCCATCCGCGCCCAAGAGTGTCACGCGCAAGTCGTTGCCCGACCGAGACAGTCTCACTCGATCGCTCTCCGTCCCTGCCCCCAAGAGTATCTTGTCCATGCCGCCAGCACTTTCGCGATCCTCGTCAACGGTGCTTGTCCCGGTGCCGGACCGCAAACGGTAGATGTCGTCCCCGCCGCCACCGCGCAAGATATCGCCGCCGCCAGAACCGTCGAACACGTCCTGGCCAGAGGTCCCCTCGATCGTGTCCGGTTGCCCCGGTCTTCCCCGCCAGGCAAGCAGGTCGGCGACCAAGGACTTCTCACCGTCTGCCAAGACCAGTCCAGTCAACGACAACGCCCCTCCCTTGGCCAGCACCAACCGCTCCACCACACCGGCGGTGACGGATGTGGAGAACTGTCCCTTCACCCGCAGACTTGAGGCGTCCTCCAGAAGGTGCACGATGAGGTCGTCCCCTGCCCTCTCGACCTCCACTCCATCGGCCCCGGCCACGCGCTCAACAAAAATCTTGTCGTCCCCGCCGCCTGTCGCGCCCTCGTCCACCGTGTCCGCCCCTGTCGCCAAGCCCAGATGATAGGCGTCATCGCCCAAGCCACCATCCAAGGTGTCATCACCCCCTGAGTCCGAATCGAACACGTCATTGGCGGACCCCACCGCCCCCTGCAACGTGTCCGCCTCCGCGCTGCCCCGAATGCGCGCGGCATCCAGGGTGTCGGGGGTGCGGTCCAGAACGCCATGACTGGGGAAGACCGAAGTCAGCAGCTGGTCTATCTCCGCGCGATTCGCGATGAAGCGCAAAAACTGTTGCGCGGTGTCCAGATCAGAGATCAAGTCGGTGACGCCGCCCTGAGGAAGACCGGGGTCGAACCGCCAGTCGGAAAAGACCTTCATTGACAGGGGATCCACACCCGAGAGAGTTCCCCGCCGCCTCATCGAATTCAGCGCGCTGTTGACCGAGTACGCGTACGCGCGGCTCATGTCGTTACCGAACTGCCTGAACTCGGCGCCGCCGAGATAGTCTGATCCGTCCTTGTCCGAGTGGAACCCAAATCCCGTGTTCACCCGCCCTTCCAGATCACCGCCAAGGGATGAAACAATCAGGCCAAGCACATCGGCGATCCCGTCCGCCGCCGGGCGGAAGTCACTGCGTGGCCTGTCATCCGCCGTGGTCCGGTAAACCCGAAACTCGTTCGACAGATCGCCACTCTCATCGATGTTGGCAATGTAGTGTCGCACCGATTCGTCATCCACGAACAGCCCGCCCAGCAACGCGCCAATCACCGAGCCCAGAATCTGGCCTAGCATGGGACCGAACGGCCCACTGATCGGAAAACCAATAATCGACCCGATCACTCCCCCAATCTGTTGCCCCATCATCTCTTCCTCTGTGTCGATGAAATCAAGATTCGCCACCACGCCCTGGACTATCAGGGTGGCGCCGATATCAAAAAGAAAGCTATCGGTGAAAAACTGGGTGGAGTCGAATATCTCGGCGGCTGTGACCTCGGCCAACTCCCCCGATGCCGCGCTGGTCAAGATCGTCTCAATTGCCGGGGTGGTGACCGCGTTGAACACCGCGGTCTCCAAGCGTCCCTCGACTCCGAAGGAGTCAAGCAATTTGGAGGTTATGAAACTCGACACCGTTCCAATGGCAACACCCTCCAAATCACCCCAAAAATCGTTCCAAGGATCCGTCTCCTGTCCCGCGACCACATCGTCAATCTCCTGGCCGACATTGAGCAGAAAAGAGCCGAGCACCGAACCATAAACGATTCGCTCCAAGTGTGTCTCTCCTAGGGCAGCCCCGACAATCGAGCCGATCGAGCTCCCCATTCTCTCGTACTTGCCGGGATTAAGTCGCATCTGGCGTGTCTCGCCGTTCTCGGTTACCGTGACATCGTTGCGCACAAGGTCAACACGTATCGTCGTTGTCGGCTCCGCACCCGGCTCCGAAATATCAAACCTCTGCACGGGAATGCGCGAATAAGTTGTTCTTTCAAGAACCTCCCCGGACTCGAGCCGGGCACGCAAATCTGGGACCGCGGCCGCAATGGCATCCCGGGCGACTGCACTAAAGTTGATGGTGTAGTCCAAACCATTCTTTCTCCCCGTATAAGAAGCAATCTTCCCCTCAACATCGAACACAGCTCGGGTCCCGCGAACCGTGTTCCTGAGTTCTGCCTCGAACTCATCAGTCCGGGTATTCGCCTGCAATTTGATGGTGACACCCGGTTGCGTTTTGTGCTCGTAGGTGATCGATCTGGTCTCCGGTGTCGGCACGGTCCCCGGTGGCACTGCCGTCGAGGGTGGGACCCGAGAATAGTCCTCCAGCATCCGTCTCACCGGACGCCTGTCAAAATAGAAGCTTGGCCTGCTCGTGGACGTATGCTGCACGAACGCCATATTATACAACAACGCCGCGACCGACAGATATGGGTTAATCTGGGCAAGCGCAAGCAACCCTAAGACAGGCGGCGCGGGAACCCGGTCGGTCTCGGTGATCTCATAGGGATTAATCGACCCGTCTATCTCGAGAATCCCGGTCGAGACCAAATCATGATCTTCTTCATAAAGAACTGCTCGCCCCGGCTCAGGATCGGTGTCCCTACGGGGATTCTTAGTTCGCCATTCCCGATAGGCACCCGCACCTATTCTCGGAGCATTGTACCCAAAACTCTGTCTCCCGGTTATGGCGGCCATGAAGCTTGCGTACACCCCGCCAAGCGAGTGCCCAATATAGCTGATCTCGCCCCTGTAATCCGCGGGAATCAACGCCTCCGCGTCAGCGGCGGCAATTCTAGCGTCTTCGAGGAAACCGGAAAATCCCAAAAAGATGCCCATCGCTCTCAGGAAATCCGCGGGCTCGTTTGTGCCGCGAAAAACAATCGCGTACTTTTCCGTGCCGCCGTCTCTGTAACTGTATGCGGCAACCTCCACGTTTCTGGTGTTGAAGACCCCGCCCGAGTACCCTCCCTCGCTATTACGGGAAGAACCGAGACGCCTAAAACCGAGGGAATCCGCTGCCCCCCAGTCATCTCGATAGACGTGCTTCATCATCTCAACACGCCGCGCGTCGATTGTGTCTGTCTCGGAGTCCCTAGTCATGGCAGCTTCTCACTGCATGTTCGCGACACGCCGTCCCGGCAACGAGGGCTAGGTCCTCCCGGGTGCTTTAGGAGTCTATCCCGGTCGGATCCCCCTCCTCCACGGCATCGAGGCAGACTGATCGCGTCGCTTGCCCGAGATTTCCGGTTCAGCGGTTGTTCGCCCCGTGCATGAGCGGTGCGCGACCCACGGGATGTGACGAGGGCAGGACGCACCTCAGCATCGTGGCCTTCGGCATAACCGCTAGTGCCACGCTCACCCCAACAGCCGCCTGACCCTCGTCGGACCCGAACCCCGTGTGTGCCACCGCACCGATGGGGTACACCCGCCAAGCCCGGAAAGTCCGGGGCCTCGCGTGGCTTGCCCCTCCGAACGGATACCGCCTCCCCCAGTTTCCGTCTCCGTGCCCCGATGCCCCGGAACAGTCTGTCGGACGGCGAACTCCACGGCGACTCGCCATTCCGGCAACACCCGTGTGCCTGACATGCGTGATCCAACCACTCGGGCTGACCTCGACTCACACGCAGAGCCGATTCTCGCGTTCGCCTCACGTTCCCTCCTTGTTGGGATAATACTACCACAACCGACCCGCCGATCGCGAATCCCCGCGCGCGCACGCGGTCTCCAGCGTGGCGCCGTTGCGCCGCGCCTCGGCGATGGCACCCAACACCTCCTTGCGCTGCCCGGTCGTGGTCTTCCGCCCCGTGCGGCCCGCCGGCGGGGGCCACAGCGCCAGCAGGGCCTCGGCCAGCTTCCACCGGGTGTGTCCCAGCTCGTACCGGCACGAGACCAAGCTGCCCAACAGCCCGTCGGCCGTGTCGGCCGTGTGTCCGTTGCGCGCGAACAGCACGCGCGCCTCCTCCAGCTGCCCTGCGACATCCCGCGCTCGCGGTAGCAGACCTCCTCCGCCTCGCGCGCCCGCCGGTTGGCGTCCGCCCGTCCCCCGCCAGCTCGCGCCGCCACTTCACCAGCGTGCGATGACCCACGTCGGTCATCAGGTGGAGCTCGGCGATCGTCAGCTGCGGCGACGAGACCACAAGTCCCTTCACGTACACCGTGCGCAGGTTGGTGTGCCGTTCCATGGCAGTCTCCCCGATTGGTTGTCGGGCGCGATCATAGCCTGCCTTCGAGGGCACCGGCCCGATGCCACGGCGCGACCCGTGCCGAGGCCGCCGCCGGCCCCGCGCGGCCAGGCTCACCCCCGCCGCTTGCGCCCCGGCACCGGGGAACTCGTCACGTGCGCCGCCAGAACGGAACGGGCCGTGTCCAGCGCCCGCTTGGTGCAGTACAGCTCGCGCTCGGCCTCGGCCAGGCTGCGCAGCAACGCGCGCTCCTCGGCGGGCGCCCCCCGGGCGTCCGCCAGCTCCGCGCGCGCCGCCGCCAGCTCCCAAGGCAACATCCCGTGCTCGCGCAAGCAGGCCTCCTCCGCCTCGCGCGCCCGCCGGTCGGCGTCCGCCACCGCCTCCGCCAGGCGCGCGCGCGGCAACGCCCCCGCCCCGGTGTTGTCCAACTTGCTGCGTCGTGCCATGGCCGCCTGCCCCCGGTGTGTCGGCTGTCGGGCCGGATCATAACCGCGCCGCGGGCGCGGTTATGATCCGGCCCGACAGCCGTCACACCGGGGGCAGGCCGCCATGGCACGACGCAGCAAGTTGGTCAACACAGAGACGGGGGCGTTGCCGCGCGCGCCTGGCGGCGGCGGTGGCGGACGCCGACTGGCGGGCGCGCGAGGCGGAGGA
>CAZZIL010000223.1:0-4200 GCA_964654265.1 uncultured Gammaproteobacteria bacterium
GACAATGTCGGGCGCGACCTTCTCCGGAAGGGCCGAGCCGTCCTCGGCGGTGACCTTGAGCCGGGTCTCGCCGTCCTCCCCGGGCTCCAGCCGGATCAGGATGTTCGACGCCTTGACCGCGTCGCTGGTCGAGAAGAACGATGCTAGGCCGCCGATCAGCCCGCCGTTGCCGGGGTTCTCGACCCGCTCGTCGCTGTAGCGGATGAGGAAGGTGGCGTCCTCCTGCGATCGCTCGGTGATCGTGAACCCGGCGCGGTCCAGCGCGATCGCGACCTTCCGCCAGGCGATCCCGGGGTCGGTCTCTTTGATCAGCATCCAGTCGTCGCCGAACTCCAGGGGCTCGGCCTCCTGCTCCTCGGCCCGCGCGATCTGCTGCTCGGCCGCCTCCTCGTTGCCGCTGAAGCGGAGCATGATCTGGCGCAGCACCTCCACCTCGAGCGACGGGTCGTTCGGGATCCGGCGGAACTGGTAGCCGCCTTGCGTCGCGACCTCCTGGACCCCGCGGTGGGTGACGTGGATCTCCGTCGACTGCGGGCCCGCCCCCTGCTCGATCCGGGTGCGGTACTTGTCGCGCTCCCCGGTGTCCTGGAATCGCCCGAGGGCCTTGTCGAGGAACTCCGTGAACCCGGTCCCGTAGATCCGGCTGCGGTTCTCCAGCCAGTTGGTCTCCATGATCCCGGTCTCGGGGGAGTCGATCTCCAGGACAAAGCCGAGGTCGCCCCAGTACTTCCGGACCACCACCCAGGCCTCGTTGGGGGGCAGGTCGACCTCGACCCACCTGATCCCGTGCTCGCGCCGGTAGCGCGCGCTCGTCACCTGGGGCAGGACGGCCTCCTGGTCCGGGATGTTCCCGATGACGAACTTCGAGTACGTGTCCGCCTCGCCCTCGGGCTCCAGGGTGTTGACGAGGTCGGGCGGCACCTCGAGCGCGTTGCTGCCCTGGCTTCCGGGGCTCTTGTAGTTGATGCTGCTGTCGAGGGACACGTCGTCGAGCGAGCCGCAGCCGCCGGCAAGGAGGGCCGCCGCGGCCATCACGGCGGCCGCCGGCGCGACCGGGGTCCGGCCGCCCATCACCCCGCCTCCGCCGGCGCGCAGTCCGCCTTGGCCAAGGCCTCCTCGACCGCCTGGTGGCACTCCTCCGCCAGCGGGGTCAGCGGCAGGCGGATCCCCTCGGGGATGAGGCCCATCCTCCAGGCGGCCCACTTCACCGGGATCGGGTTCGACTGGACCCCTTGCGCGGCGTGGAAGGGCGCGAGCCTCGCGTCGATCCCCTTGGCGGCCTGCGCGTCCCCGGCGAGCGCCGCCGCGCACATGTCGCGCATCGCCCGCGGGGCGATGTTGGCGGTCACCGAGATGACGCCCACCCCGCCCGCCAGCATGAAGTCGCAGGCCGTCCGGTCGTCGCCCGACAGCAGCGCGAACCCGTCCCCGGCGGACTCCGCCAGCTCGCGGACGCGGGACAGGTCCCCGGTCGCGTCCTTCAGCCCGACAATCCGCGGGTGGCGCGCCAGGCGCAGCGCGGTCTCGTTCGACAGGTCGGTGACGGTGCGTCCCGGCACGTTGTAGAGGATCACGTCGATGTCGGCGCGGTCGGCGATCGTCGAGAAGTGGCGGTAGAGCCCCTCCTGCGTCGGCTTGTTGTAGTAGGGCACGACGCTCAGGCAGGCCCGGGCGCCGTCCCGCGCGGCGCCCGCGGTCAGCTCGACCGCCTCCGCGGTGCTGTTGGCGCCGGTGCCCGCGACGACCGGCAGGCCGGTCCCGTCGGCGCACTCCAGCGAGCGCGCGATCAGCTCGCGGTGCTCGGCCATCGTGAGGGTCGGGGACTCGCCGGTGGTGCCGGCGACGACCAGCCCGTCGGAGCCGCTCTCGGCGTGGAACCGGACCAGCCGCCGGAGGCATTCCCAGTCGATCTCGCCGTGACGGTCCATCGGCGTCACGAGCGCGGGCAGGCTACCTGTGTGGATCATCGGCGTGTTTGCGGGATTATACATGCGGCGCGGCGGGGTCGGCGGGACCCGCGCGACGGGCCGGCGTGGCGCGGGTTCCGTTTTCCGGCCCTCTTGTGTATACTACCGCGCACAGACCAACACAACGGGAGACGAAATGGGACCCAAGGGAATGCGAGGTGTGGTGTTGTCGGTCGCGATGTCGATGGGGGTGGGCGTGTCCGCCGGCCCCGCGCTGGCGGCCGAGTGCGACACCTCGGACAAGATCACGATCGCCGAGATGACGTGGCTGTCGGCAAGCGCGCTGGCCCACATCATGAACAAGGTCCTGGCGGACGGCTACGGTTGCAACGTCGAGCTGGTGCCGGGCGACACGGTGCCGACGGCGACGTCGATGCTCACGAAGAACGAGCCGGACATCGCGCCGGAGCTGTGGGTGTCGACCGCCAAGTCGATCTGGGAACAGATGGTCGAGAAGGGCAACGTCTACAAGGCGAACGACGTCTTCGCCGAGGGCGGCCAGGAGGGCTGGTGGATCCCCGACTACATCGCGGAGGAGTATCCCGACATCCGCTCGGTCCACGACCTGCGGAAGCACGCCAAGCTGTTCGCCGACGTGTCGAACCCGGACAAAGGGAGGATCTACGGCTGCCCGCCCGGGTGGGGATGCGAGATCATCAACATCAACCTGTTCAAGGCCTTGGAGCTGGACGATGCCTACGAGCTGTTCTCCCCCGGGTCGGGCGCGAACCTCAAGGCCTCGATCGCCCGCCTGGTGACGCGCAAGAAGCCGATGGTCGCCTACTACTGGGGCCCGACCGATGTGCTGGGCAAGTACAACCTGGTCCGCTTGGACATGCCGCCGCACGACCCGGACAAGTTCACGTGCCTGACCGACAAGAACTGCGCGAACCCGGAGCCGAGCGACTGGGCGGTCGGCGAGGTCGCCGTGGCGGTCGTCACCTCGCTTCGTGACAAGGCGCCCGTCGTGGCGGAGTTCCTGTCGAAGTTCCAGGTGTCGAACGCGGAGATCAGCGCCGCGCTCGCCTGGGGCGACGACAACAGCGCCTCCCCCGAGGAGGTGGCGGCGTTCTTCTTCGAGAACTACGAGGGCACCTGGCGCGGCTGGGTCCCCTCGGACGTGGCGTCCAAGGTGAAGGCGGCGCTGTAACCGACCCGGCCTGCTCCCTCCGGGTCGCGGCGGCCCGGGGAAGGGCCGCATGATCTGCGCGCGTGCGCCACACGCGCGCGAGAGGAGGGAGACATGGCAAGCAACTTCCCTGAGGTGATCGACACCCGGGCGCTCCGGATATCGATCGACGACTGGTTCAACTGGGTCGTCGCCAACTATGGCGAGGCGCTGGAGATCGCGTTCCTGCCGGTGTTGCGGTTCCTGGCGGCGATCGAGACGTTCCTGCAGTGGTTGCCGTGGTTTGTGGTGATCGCGCTGCTCGCGGGGCTCGGCTACCTCGCGCACAACTGGAAGACCGCGGTCGGCATCGTGGTCATGATGCTCCTGATCGGCCTTGTCGGCACCTGGGAGCCGGCGATGGCGACGATCGCGCTGATGCTGACGTCGACGCTGCTGGCGGTGCTGATCGGCATCCCGGTGGGGGTGCTGATGTCGCGCTCGGACACCATGCAGTCGGTGTCGCTCCCGGTGCTCGACATCATGCAGACGATGCCGATCTTCGTCTACCTGATCCCGTTCGTCATGCTGTTCGGGCCGGGCAAGATCCCGGCGCTACTCGCCACCGTCGTGTTCGCGATCCCGCCGGTGATCCGGCTGACGAACCTGGGGATTCGCCACGTCGACAAGGAGGTGATCGAGGCGGTGCGGGCGTTCGGCGCGACCCCGCGGCAGCGGCTGTTCACCGCGCAGATCCCGCTCGCGATGCCGACCATCATGGCGGGGATCAACCAGACGACGATGATGGCGCTGTCGATGGTGGTGATCGCGTCGATGATCGGGGCCGGCGGCCTCGGCCACCAGGTGCTGCAGGGGATACAGCGCCTTGAGGTGAGCCGGGGGCTGCTCGCCGGGCTTGGGATCGTCTTCCTCGCCATCATCTTCGACCGGATCGCGCAGGCGTACGGGAAGAAGATGCAGCAGCACCTCAACATCGAGGCGTAGAGGTGGCCGGCGCCACCCCCGGGGCCGGGGAGAAAGAGGCCGCCGACCCGAAGATCCGGGTGGAGGGAATCCACAAGGTGTTCGGGCCCGATCCGCAGTCGGTGATGGAGGAGGTGCGCG
>CAZZIL010000224.1:0-5318 GCA_964654265.1 uncultured Gammaproteobacteria bacterium
GTGCCGGCCGGGTCCGCGCTCCATGTTGGCGAGGTGCCCGGTGGTCGACATCACGTCGCACAGGTGGATGATGTGGAGCGCGGTCGGCACCCAGAACGCGACATGGTGCAGGCGCGGGCCGACGCCGTTGGTGAACGCGACATCGTGGACGTTCCCCTTGCGGTGCATCCACGCGGCCCACAGCTCCTCGCCGTCGTCGGTCGCCGTGTACTCCGTGAGCCGGAACCCGATCGAGTTGTAGAAGTCGACCGACGCCTGGACATCTTGCGAGAAGCAGTTGAAGTGGTCGATGCGCAGCGGGTGCACTCCCCGGTAGCGGCCGTACTTCTGCAGGATGCGCGGAGCCTGCGCCATGCGGAACGCGAACTCAAGCGGGATCCCGGTCGGGTCCGTCACCCGGATCGCCGGGCCCAGCCGCGGTGACTCGGCATCGGTCACCTCGCAGCCGAGCCCCTCGAAGTGCCGGCGCGCAAGCATGAGCTCCCCCTCCGACGCGAGCTTGTAGCCCAGCCGCTCGCAGCAGGGGTCGCCGTCGGTGCGCACCAGCAAGACGCTGTGGTGGTTGCGCTCCTCCATGCCGCGCAGGCACACCATGGCGTCGTCGGCGTGGGTCACGTCGAGGCCGAGTAGCGTCTCGTAGAACTCCCGGCTTCTCGCGAGGTCCGAGACCGCCAGGATCACGTGGCTCGCGCGCACGACGTTGAACGGCGGGCTGTGGTTGGGGACCGGGACCGGCACGGCTCGCCTACCCGCCCAGCTTGGGGATGTCGTGGTCGCGGGTCGCGACGCAGACGTTCTTGTGGTCCATGAAGAACTCGAAGGAGTAGTCGCCGCCGTCCCTTCCGATGCCGCTCGCCTTCATCCCGCCGAACGGGGTCGGTAGGTGGCGGACGTTCTCGGAGTTCACCCAGACCATGCCGGCGTCGATGGCGTCGGCGACGCGCAACGCGCGCGCGGCGTTGCCGGTCCACACGTACGCGGCGAGCCCGTAGTCGCAGTCGTTGGCGATCCGGATCCCCTCCTCCTCGTCGTCGAAACGGATCGCGCTCAGCACCGGCCCGAAGATCTCCTCGCGCGCGACGCGCATCCCGGGCGTGACGTTCGAGATCAGCGTCGGGCGCACGTAGTTGCCGTCCGCCTTCGCCCACTTGCCGCCGGCGGCGACGCGCGCGCCCTCCTTGGCGGCCGCCGCGAAGTACCCGGTGACCTTCTTGACGTGGTCCGGGTGGATGAGCGGGCCCAGCTCGGTCTCCGGGTCCAGCGGGTGCCCGACCCGGATGCGCTTGGCGCGCTCGACGACACGCCCGACCAGCTCGCCGTAGGCGTCGCGCTCCACCAGCAGGCGGCTCGACGACGTGCAACGCTCGCCGTTGAGCGAGTAGATCATGAACACCGCGGCGTCCACCGCGCGGTCCATGTCTGCGTCGTCGAACACCACCACCGGGTTCTTGCCCCCCAGCTCGAAGTGCAGCCGCTTCAGCGTCGGCGCCGCCTGCGCCATGATGTCCGCCCCGGTGTCGGACTCGCCGACAAAGGCGATCCCGCGGATCGCCGGGTGCTCGGTGAGCGCGACCCCGGCCTCCTCGCCGATCCCCTGCACCATGTTGAACACGCCGGCGGGGAGGGCCTCGCCGAGGATCTCGGCGAGCATGATCGCGGACAGGGGGGCCCACTCGGCCGGCTTGTGCACCACCGTGCAGCCGGCGGCGAGCGCCGGGGCGACCTTCCAGGTCGACAGCATGAACGGCGTGTTCCACGGGGTGATCACGCCGACCGGGCCGATCGGGACCCGGCTGGTGATGTTCACCTGGCCGGGCGCCGGCAACGACAGGCCGTCGCGGGCGCCCGGCGCCCGGTCGGCGAAGAACCGGAAGTTCTCGGCGCCGCGCAGCGCGGCCTTGCGCATGAACCTCAGCGGCTGCCCGGTGTCGATGCTCTCGACCAGGGCGATCTCCTCGGCCTTCGCCATGATCGCGTCCGCCACCGCGTGCAGCAGCTCCCGGCGCCTCTCCCCGGATTCCCGGCGCCACCCGGCAAAGGCGCGCTCCGCCGCCTCCGCCGCCTGGTCGACCGCGGCCGCGTCGCCGCGCGCCACCTCGGTCAGCGGGTTGCTGTCCGCCGGCGAGTACGTCACGAACGTCTTTGCCGCCTCGACCCACTTGCCGTCCACGAAGTGGCTGCCGGAGTGCGCGGAGAGGTTGCCGACGTGGATGTACGCCTCGGTCTCGTTCTTCTCGTGCCCCTTCACGCCCGGTCCAACCTCCCGTGGATGTTGTTGCGCTTCCAAGTCTCGATCTCGACCAGCTCCAGCGACAGCGACAGCGGGCGCGAGCGGTACTGCCCGTCCATGAACCCTGAGAGCGCCTTGAACAGCGTGTCGCCGATCGCGCCCATCGTGTCCGGGTCCCTCCCCTTGAGCCGCGCGACCACGTGGACGAACGCGTTCTCCGGGTCCCCGTCCGCGATCTCGTAGTCGTCGTGGCGGTGCGCCATCGTCCTCAGCCCGCCCTTGGGGATCTGCCCGGTGCCCAGCGCCGCGGCGTGCAGCGCGCGCACCAGCTCCCGCACGGCGATCGGCCCGTCGAGGTTGCTGGAGTAATGGATCTGCAGTAGCGGCATGGAAACGCACCGGCCAGGGCGGAGGCGCACCGTGCCGCCCGGCTCCCGTAGATAATACTAGACTATCCCCGGAAACCGTCAGACTGGAGGCGCGATGCAACCGCGACCCGCATGAGGGACCTGCCCAAGGGCTTCTTGGCCGGGTCGATCCCGCCATTGGTGACCCCGCTTCGCGGCGGGCGCATCGACGAGGACGCGTTCGCCGGCCTGGTCGGCTTCCACCGCCGCGAGGGCTCGCACGGGGTGCTGGTCAACGGCACCACGGCGGAGCCGTCGACGCTGACGGTCGCCGAGCGCAACCGCCAGGTCGACATCGCGGTCGGGGCCGCGCAGGGGCTCCCGGTCGTCGCGGCGACCGGATCCCAGTCGCTGGAGGAGTCGCGCGCGCTGTCGGAGCACGCGGCGAAGGCCGGGGCGTCCGCGCTCCTGGTGGTGACCCCCTACTACATCCGGCCGCCGCAGCGCGGCCTGGTCCGGTACCATCTCGAGGTGGCAAGGGGGTTGGGCCTCCCGTGGATGCTGTACCACATCCCGGGGAGGGCCGCGGTCGGAGTGACCCTGGACACCCTGGCGGAGCTTGCCGGGGCCGACGAGAACTTCGTCGGGATGAAGCACGCCGCCAACGACGTCGGCTTCGTGTCCCGGTGCGTGGACGCCCTGGGCGACGGGTTCCGGGTGTTCGTCGGCCTAGAGGAGCTGTCGTTCCCGATGATGGCGGTCGGCGCGCGCGGCCTGATGAACGCGGTCGGCAACCTGTGCCCGCGCCCGCTGGCCGACCTGTGCGAGGCGGTGTTCGCCGGCGACATGCGCAAGGCCGGGGAGCTGCACCGGCGCCTGCTCGAGATCAACCAGGCGATATTCTTCGACACCAACCCGATCCCGCTGAAGTACATGATGCGACGTCTCGGGATCATCCCGGCGAACGGGCACCGGCTTCCGATGGCGCCGGCGACGCCCGAACTGGAGGCGCGGCTCGACGGCGTGCTTAAGCGGGCCGGCCTGCTCCGATGAACCTCGCGTCGGTCACCCATCGCGGGCGCGAGACGTGGGGCACCGTCACCGGCGGGGGGATCGCGGACCTTGGGGCGCGGGTCGCGCCCACGCTGGAGGAGGCGATCGCCCGGGACCTGCTCGGCCAGGCGGCCGAGGAGGCCGACCGGCGCGGGCCGGACCTCGCGCTGGAGGAGGCGGAGTTCCTGCCGCCGATCCCGCGGCCGGGGAAGATCGTGTGCATCGGGGTGAACTACCAGGGGCGCGACCGGGAGTACGACAGCCCGACTCCCGAGGTCCGTTACCCGAGCGTCTTCATGCGCACGCGGGAATCGCTGGTCGGGCACCTGTGCCCGGTGCTGCGCCCGCCGGAGTCCGAGCAGTACGACTACGAGGGCGAGATCGCGATCGTCGTCGGCAAGGGCGGGCGCCGGATACGCCGGGAGGACGCCGCCGGGCATGTCGCCGGGCTGACCCTGATGAACGAGGGGAGCGTCCGCGACTGGATGCGCCACGGCAAGTTCAACGTGACCCAGGGCAAGAACTTCGCCGCCAGCGGATCAGCCGGCCCGTGGATGACGACCGCCGACTCAGTCGACGCCATGGGCCGGCTCTCCCTTGTCACCCGGGTGAACGGCGAGGTCCGGCAGAGCGACCACACCGGCAACCTGATGTTCCCCTTCGACCACCTGGTGTCGTACCTCTCGGTCTTCATGTCGCTGCACCCGGGCGACGTCATCGCCACGGGCACCCCGTCCGGGGCCGGCGCGCGACACGACCCGCCACGGTTCCTGGTCGAGGGGGACGTCGTCGAGGTCGAGGTCGACGGCATCGGGACCCTGAGGAACCCGGTGCAGGACGAGGCGCCCTGACGGCGCGCGGGCGGGGGCGCGCCGCCGCGCCGCGCCCCTTGGATAGACTCCGGCGGATGGAACTGGAGACCCTCGTCGGCAACCTGGTCGAGTTGCGCCGCGACGCGATCGTCAACGCCGCCAACCGCAGCCTGCTCGGCGGCGGCGGGGTGGACCGCGCGATCCACCAGGCAGCCGGCCCGGAACTCCGCAAGGCGTGCGAGGCCCTCGGCGGGTGCGAGACCGGCGACGCCAAGATCACGCCCGGGTTCGACCTCCCGGCGCGCTTTGTCATCCACACGGTCGGGCCGGTGTGGCGCGGCGGCGACCACGGCGAGGAGGGGCTTCTCGCCTCCTGCTACCGGAAGTCGCTCGGACTCGCCTGCGCCAACGGCGTCCGCACAATCGCCTTCCCGGCGATCAGCACCGGGGCGTACCGCTTCCCGCCGGAGCGGGCGGCGCGGATCGCCGTGGAGACCGTCCGGGCGTTCCGCCCGGAAACGGGCGGCGCGGTGGACACGGTGACGTTCTGCTGCTTCCTCGAGGAGGACGGAGTGCTCTACCGGGAACTGCTCGGGGACGGCTGACCCACCATCGAGAGCCGGCCGCATGGCGCGCCGGGCCTCCCCGCCAGGCGCGCCGGGTCACGCCGGTGGCGTATACTCCCCGCCATGTCGGAGCGGTAGGGAGGGATCGCGCGCAGATGGGCGCCCGCGCCGGGGGGAGGTCCCCGAACATCCTCGTCATCATGGCGGACCAGCTGGCGGCGCCGGCCCTTGGCATCCACGGCAACCGCGTGTGCAAGACGCCGCACATCGACCGGCTGGCGCAGCAGGCCGTCGTCTTCGGCAACGCGTA
>CAZZIL010000225.1:0-1597 GCA_964654265.1 uncultured Gammaproteobacteria bacterium
ACCCTTCCGGGACGGACGCCGCCGCGTCCCGCCTGATCGGGGCGACGCGGACCTCCGAGGTGGGGATGGCCGGGCCGGGCGCGTACTGGGCCTGCGCGACCGGGGCGGGCCGGTGTCCCCGACCGCCGCCGCAGGCGGCCAAGACGCCCAGCGCGACTGCGAGCGCGGCGGCAAGGACGATTCGCCTGGCTGGCACCCGGCGGACCTCCTGCGATGCGCCGTGGTCTCGCATGCGCCGCGCCGCGCGCGCGGGGCCCGGGCCGCGCAACTCGCACGATTGCATGCGTCCGATTATAGGGGCGCGCCGTTTCCCTCCGTGCCGCCCGGGACGGTGGCATCCGACGGTTGGCGGGCACTGCGCGGAAGACCGCGGCGTGGCCGGCGGGCGGTCACGCCCGCGCGCGCATGGGCGGCCGTCCGCCCCGGGAAAAGGTCCGTTCTTGGCGGATTTTGCTTGGGCTTGGCGCCCAAGGGCGGGCGTATAATCGGGTCCCGGAATGAAAGGCCCTGCGGAAAGCCACCGGCTTGGGCTGCCCTGCGTGGCATTGAACATGACCACAGCACTCCCCGCGATCACCGAGGCGTTGTCGCGCCGCGCCCTGCGCGCGGTCTTGGCATTGCTGGTGGTCGCGCCGTTGCTGTGCGTCCCGGCGCTGGCACAGGAGGCGCAGCTTCTGGAGCCTGGCGAGACGCGCCCGGAGAGTGCGGGTCCTGTTCCCGGTGCGCCGCTTGTTGGGGAGGACACCTCGGCACCCGCGCTCCCGGGAACGGAAGAGGGGCGCCCGGACCCCGCTGATATCCCGGCCCGGGGCCGGGGAACGGGCATCGCCGTGACCGCGACGGTGTCGCTGTCGCTGGGCACGGCGACGGTGGCCGAGTCGGCGGGCGGAACCCGGACCGTCGCGGTCACGGCGGCGCTTGCTGGCGCGGACTCCGCCTCCGCTCCGGTGGACGTCCAGCTGGCGATCGGCGACGATGGCACGGCCACCGAGGGTGTTGACTACACGGCCGGCACCGCGCTCCCCGCGGCGCGGATCATAGCCGGGGGGACCGACGCGATCGTCAGCCTCACACTCACCCTGACGGACGACACCACGGTGGAGGCGGACGAGACGATCGTGGTCACGGGCACGGCCCCAGGACACGATGTGATCCCGGCGACGCTCACGGTCACCGACGCCGACCGCGCGACCGTGGGCGTGTCGCGCGGGCCGATCTACGTGCTACACCGCGAGCGGGGGCGTTATTTCTCGTTCTCGGTCACACTGGACGTCCCGGTCGATGCGGAGGTCGAGATCCCCTGGAATGTGTACACTCCCTCCTCCCTGGGCTTGCTCACGTTCACGCCTCCGGGCGGGACGCAGACGGTCGTGCGACGGAGCGGGGCGCAGCCCGAGGACGTGACTCCGTCATCGGGGACGGTCACCCTTGGGGGTCGCGCCGGGATGGTCGGAGCCCCCATCACCCTAGAGGTCGTGGACGACGACCTCTCGGAGGGTTACGAGTCGGTCGGGGTGGAGGCCCGCATGCCGGTCGTGCAACCGCAAGGGATCGCGGACCGAGTCTCTCTCGCGACATCCCCCCGGGCCGTGATCGG
>CAZZIL010000226.1:0-3481 GCA_964654265.1 uncultured Gammaproteobacteria bacterium
ACCTGTGCTGGCTTCTGGAGCGCGCGGCGTCGGTGCCGGGGGTGCGCGAGCTCGCGATCACGACCAACGGGTCGCAGCTGTCGCGCATGGCGCGGGAGATCCGGGCGGCGGGAGTCGACCGGGTGAACATCTCGCTCGACACCCTGGACCCGGCGAAGTTCCGCCGGCTCACGCGCGTGGGGGAGCTGTCCAAGGTGCTCGCCGGGATCGACGCGGCGCTGGAGGCCGGGTTTGGCGGCGTGAAGCTGAACACGGTGATGATGCGCGGGTTCAACGACGGCGAGCTGGTGGACCTTGCGCACTTCGCGGTGGGGCGGGGGATGGACATCTCCTATATCGAGGAGATGCCGCTGGGCGACGTGGGGCATTCCCGGGCGCGCACCTACCTCGGATCCGACGAGGCCCTGGCGGCGCTGCGCGGCGAGTTCGAACTGGAGGGGACGGATATCACCACGGGCGGGCCGGCCCGCTACTGGCGGGTCGTCGGCACCGACTCGAAGGTCGGGTTTATCTCGCCGCACTCGCACAACTTCTGCGCATCGTGCAACCGGGTGCGGATCAGCTGCCGGGGGGAGCTTTTCCCATGCCTGGGGCAGAACGATTCGGTGGACCTGAAGCCGGCGCTGCGCGTGTCGCGCGACAGCGCCGAGCGCCTGCGCGAGCGGATCGCCGAGGCGATGGAGATCAAGCCGAAGGGGCACGAGTTCGACCTCGCGGAGGCGGCGCCGAAGGTGGTGCGCTTCATGTCCCACACGGGCGGATGACGGCGGTGACGGACGCCGTGCGCGGTCCGCGCCTGACCCGGTCGTCGATCGCGCCGACGGCCGAGGCGTGGGTGTCGGACGCCGACGGCGGGCAAAGGGCGGTGCTGCTCCCCGGGGAGCACCCGCTGACGCTGTACGTGGACCGCAGGGAGCTCGTCACCCTGATGACGCTCGGGCAGCTGCCCGAGGCGCTGGCGATCGGGTACCTGCGCAACCAGCGCCTGGTGACGTCGCTGGCGGAGATCGTCTCGGTCGACGTGGACTGGGAGGTCTCCGCGGCCGCGGTCGTCACCCGCGGCGGGATCGCCGCGACGGACCTGTCGCGGCGGACGGTGACAAGCGGTTGCGGACAGGGGACGATGTTCGGCGAGGTCGTCGACGGCCTGGCGGAGACCGTCCTCGAGCGCCGTGGTCCGCTGGGACTGGCGCAGCTGCGGGACATCCTCGCGCAGGTGAGGGCGCTCGACACCGTGTACAAGGCGGCCGGCGCGGTCCACGGGTGCGGGCTGTTCGCACGCGAGGGCGAGGGGGCCGAGCTGCTCCTCTACGTCGAGGACATCGGCCGCCACAACGCCGTCGACGCGATCGCCGGCTGGATGTGGCTCAACGGCGTCGATGGGTCGGACAAGGTGTTCTACACCACCGGGCGGCTCACGTCCGAGATGGTGATCAAGTGCGCGCAGATCCGCGTGCCGTTCCTGGTGTCCCGATCCGGCACGACGCGGATGGGCCACGAGGTGGCGCACCAGGCCGGGCTCACGATGGTCGGCCGCGCGGTCGGGCGGCGCCACCTCGTGCTGTCAGGGGCCGAGCACATGGAGACGGGCCCGGCGGCCGCCGGGCGCGCGGCCTGACGCGGGCCGCACACAAGACGACAATCATCCCGAGGGGAAAGGCAAGATGGACTTGGTGAAGTGGAACATGACGGCGATCCTGCTGGCCGGCGGCAAGAGCCGGCGGTTCGGGAACAACGACAAGGGGTTGCAGAAGATCAGCGGCCGGCTGTTCGCCGAGCTGATGCTTGAGCGCGTGTCGCCGCTGGTCGACGAGGTGCTGATCAGCGCCAACCGGCACGTGGACCGCTACAGCCTGCTCGGCCCGGAGGCGTTCAAGGACGAGATCCCGGACTTTTCCGGGCCGCTCGCCGGGCTGCACGCCGGGCTGGGCCGGGCGAAGCACGACTGGGTGGTGACGGTGCCGTGCGATTCCCCGCTGTTCCCGCAGACGCTGGTGGCGACCTTCATCGAGGAGCTGGGGAAGTCCGACGCCTGGATCGCGATCGCGAAGTCGGGGCCGCGGACCTACCCGGTGTTCATGATGTGCCCGACGCAGCTGCGCGACGACCTGGACGAGTACCTGCGCTCCGGCGGACGGCGCATCGAGACCTGGTACGAGCGCCACCCGCACATCATCGTCGACTTCGACAACGACAAGGCGTTCACCAACATCAACGAGCCGAATGACATCCGCCAGATGGAAATCATGCTGCGCCGGTGACCGGGATGGCGCGGGCGCTGGCCGTCGCGGCGCTCGCGGCGGCGGCGTTGCCGTCCTGCGGCCAGGTGCCGCCGGAGCCGCTGGCGCCGATCGAGGCGGGCGGGCGCATCCTCGCCTTCGGGGACAGCCTCACCCACGGGACCGGCGGCGCCGGGACGACCTACCCGGACGTCCTGGCCGAGCTGACCGGGCTCGAGGTGGTGCGCTCCGGGATCCCCGGCGAGACGAGCGCCGCCGCGCTGGACCGGTTTCCGCAGGCCCTTGAGACCCATCGGCCGGCGCTTGTGATCCTGTGCACGGGCGGGAACGACATCCTTCGCCGGCGCGCGGGGGAGCTGGAGGAGAACTTGGGGCGCATGGCGGACCTGGCGGCGCAGCGCGGCATCCCGGTGGTGTTGGTGAGCGTCCCCCGGTTCTCGCTGATCAGGAGCAACCACCCGGCGTACGGCCGGGTCGCGGGCGAGCGGCGGCTGTGGGTCGAGGACGAGGTGCTCAAGCGCGTGCTGCACGACGACCGGATGAAGTCGGACCAGATACACCCGAACGCGCGCGGGTACCGCGAGATCGCGACGGCGCTCGCCGGGCTGTTGCGCGCGTCCGGGGCGTTGCGGTGACGATGCCCCGCCAGCGCGCGCAACAACTCGGCACCCGTCCGCACTGACCATGGGCGAACTGCTCGACACCATCGACTCGCCGGCGGACCTGCGGCGGCTGCCGCGGCGGTCCCTGCCGGCGGTCTGCGCCGAGCTGCGGACCCACATCCTTGACACGATCAGCAGGGTGGGCGGCCACCTGTCGTCGAACCTGGGGACGGTGGAGCTGACCGTCGCGCTGCACTACGTCTTCGACACCCCCCGAGACCTGCTCGTGTGGGACGTGGGCCACCAGACCTACGGACACAAGGTGCTGACCGGGCGGCGGGAGCGCCTCCCGACAATCCGCCAGCGCGGCGGGCTGTCGGGGTTTCCGCGGCGCTCGGAGAGCGACCACGACACGTTCGGCACGGCGCACTCGAGCACGGCGATCTCGGCGGCGCTGGGGATGTCGGCGGCGGCCGCGCTTCGCGGGGAGCGGCGCAGGGTGGTCGCCGTGGTGGGCGACGGCGCGATGTCGGGGGGGATGGCGTTCGAGGCGCTCAACAACGTCCGGCCGGACACGGACCTGCTGGTGGTGCTCAACGACAACGAGATGTCGATCTCGCACCCGGTGGGGGCGTTGCG
>CAZZIL010000227.1:0-6877 GCA_964654265.1 uncultured Gammaproteobacteria bacterium
GAAGACGTCCGCGCTGCGCTGGTACAGCTGGCAGGACAGGCGGCCGTCCTGCACGTGGAACTGGAACAGGGCGTGGCACGGCGCGATGCTCATCCGCGGGAGGTCCGCCACGTTCCAGGCGGAGACGACGATCCGGCGGGAGTCCGGGTCGGCGCGGATCGTCTCGACCGCCCGGCGGATCTGGTCGTGGGCGACCCCGTCGGGCCCCGCCCAGCTGCGCCACTGCCGGCCGTAGATCGGGCCGAGGTCCCCGTCGGGGCCGGCCCACTCGTCCCAGATGGTCACACCGTGCTCGTTCAGGTAGGAGATGTTGGTGTCCCCCTTCAGAAACCAGAGCAATTCGTGGATAATCGACCCCACATGGCATCTCTTCGTGGTCACCAGCGGGAACCCGTCCCCGAGGTCGAAGCGCATCTGCCGGCCGAAGACGGCCAGGGTGCCGGTCCCGGTGCGGTCCCTCCTGCGCGCCCCGCGGTGCAGGATGTCCGTTAGCAGGTCGATGTACTGTCGCATGGCGGCGGGCAATTCTACCCGGAACGGCCGGCGCGGCGTCGCCGTGCCGGGTCCGGGCGGCGCGCGGGCTTCCGGGCGCGGGTGATCATCCTGGAGTCGCGGGTCCGCCCGGACTACTGGGGGCGGGCGCTGGAGCAGCTGAGCCGCAGCGACCGCAGGCTGTCGGGCGTCATCGACCGTTACGGCGGCGACGACGAGATTCTCTGCTCGCGGGGGGATCCGTTCGTGACGCTGGCGCGCTCGATCGTCGGGCAGCAGATCTCGGTGATGGCGGCGGAGGCGATCTGGCGGCGCCTGGTGGCGGCGGTGGGCGAGCCGGCCCCGGAGCGCGTGCTGGCGGCCGGCGGGCCCGCATTGCGGGAGGTCGGCCTCTCGGGGCGCAAGGCGGAGTACCTGCTTGGGCTTGCGGCGCACTTCAGCCGGGGGGAGTGGGTGTCCGACTTCCTGGGGTCCGGTGACGAGCAGGTGATCGAGACCCTGGTCAGGCTGCCGGGGATCGGCCGCTGGACCGCGGAGATGTTCCTGATCTTCGGGCTGCTGAGGCCGAACGTGCTTCCGGTCGACGACATCGGGCTGTTGCGGGCGATGAGCAACCTGTACCACGACGGGCACCCGGTCACGCGCGAGGAGGCGCTGTCCCTGGGCAGGAGGTGGCATCCGTGGCGCACGGTGGCCACCTGGTTCATGTGGCGCTCGCTGGACCCGTTGCCGGTCCACTACTGAGGCGGGCCGTGGGGGAGACGATCCGCTCGGTGCGGGGCATGCGCGACATTCTCCCGGCGGAGGCCGGGGCGTGGCGCCGGGTCGAGTCGGTGGCGCGGGACTGCCTGGAGTCGTACGGCTACCGGGAGATCCGCACGCCGATCGTGGAGCGCACCGAGCTGTTCCGGCGCCAGCTGGGCGAGCACACCGAGCTGGTCGAGAAGGAGATGTACACCTTCGAGGACCGCCTGAACGGCGAGAGCCTGACTCTGCGCCCGGAGGCGACGGTGTCGACGATGCGCGCGCTGCTGGAGCACGGCCTGCTGGCCGGGCGCCGGCGGCAGAAGGTCCACTACTGCGGGCCGATGTTCCGGCACGAGCGCCCGCAGCAGGGGCGGCACCGGCAGTTCCACCAGATCGGCGCCGAGGCGGTCGGCCACGCCGGGCCGAACGTCGACGTGGAGCTGGTGCTGGCGCTGCGGCGCATGTGGGCGCGCCTCGGTATCGGCGGCAGGGTCCGGCTCAAGGTCAACAACCTGGGCGACGCAAGCGAGCGCGCCGCGCACCGCCGCGAGCTCACCGAGCACTTCCGCCGCAACCGCGAGCGGCTGGACGAGCACTCGCGGCGCCGGCTGGAGACGAACCCCCTGCGGATCCTCGACAGCAAGTCGGAGCAGACGCGCGCGGTCGCGGAGGAGGCGCCCCGCCTCGACGCGCACCTGGGCGGGGATTCCCGGGCGTTCTTCGACGGCTTTCTCGGCGGCTTGGCGGCGGCGGGCGTCGCGCACGAGATCGACCACCGGCTGGTGCGCGGGCTCGACTACTACGGGAAGACCGTGTTCGAGTGGGTCTACGACGGCGAGGGGAAGGAGCTCACGCTGTGCGGCGGCGGCCGCTACGACGGCCTGGCCGAGCAGGTCGGCGGCCCGCCGATCCCGGGCTGCGGGTTCGCGCTCGGCACCGAGCGGCTGGTCTCGCTGCTCGCCGACCCGGAGGGCGCGCCGGCCGGGGCGGGCCGCCCCGACGTGTTCGTGGTCGCCCCGGCGGCGCACTTCGCGGCCGGGCTCGGGATCGCCGAGGGGCTGCGCGACCGCGGGATGTCGGTCGCCATGGACGACGAGTGCGGGAGCTTCCGCTCGCAGCTGCGGCAGGCGAACGCGAGCGGCGCGGCGTTCGCCGTGCTCGTCGGGGACGAGGAGGTTGCCGCCGGGGAGGTGTCGGTGAAGCCTTTGCGGGACGAATCGGGGCAGTTTAGAATCGGGGCCGCAGGACTGGCGGACCGACTGGAGACCCTTCGGGACAATGGCGCTTAGCGCGGAGGAACAGCAGCGCGTCGACATGGTGGTCGACTTCGCGCGCGAGCACAAGTGGAGGCTCGTGTCGGGCGCGGCCGCGGTCGTCGTGGCGCTGTCGGCGTGGCTGTTCTTCGACAGCCGCCGCGCGGGGATGGAGCAGGAGTCGTCGGTGCTGCGCTACCAGCTGCAGGCGGCGGTGGAGGACGGGGACGCCGCGCGCGTCGATGAGCTGTTCGACCGGGTCCTCGATGTCGGCAACCCGAGTTACATCGAGCTGTCGGGGCTGTCGGTCGCGAACTTCCGGTTCTGGCGGGGCGACAAGGAGGGGGCGGAGCAGGCGTACCGGTCGGTGCTGGATGTGACGGACGACCCGGCGATGGAGGCGATCACCAGCCTCCGGCTGGCGCAGGTCCTGATCGACCTCGGCCGCCCGGCGGACGCGCTGGAGATTGTCGACGGGCGGGAGCCCGAGTCGGAGACGCTGCGGGTGCTGTTCGAGGAGCTGGCGGGCGACGCGCACGCCTCGATGGGCGAGCGCGAGAAGGCGCGCGAGCGCTACCTGGCGGTGCTGGAGGCGCTGCTGCCGGTCCACGGGCTCGCGTACGAGGCGCTGATCATCTCGAAGCTGGGCCTGGTGAGCCAGGACGGCGTCGACCTGGGCGAGGTGGAGTCGCCGGATGTCTGAGTCCCGGGTCGCGGCGGCCGTCGCGGCGGCGCTCCTGGTCGGCGGCTGCGGGGGCGGGGCGGCCCGGCTGGCGCCGGACCCGTTGCCGTCGACGGAGCCCTCGCACCGCTTCAGCACGGTGTGGCGCAGCCCGGTCTCCGACCTTGGGCGGGGCTACCACGCCTTCGGTCCCGTCGGCGGCCCGGTGTGCGAGCTGGGCTCCGGGGGCGACATCGGCGTCGTCGACCTGGCGAGCGGGGAGCTGGCCGGGGGCTTCCCGGTCGGGCGCGGGGTGCGCACCGGCGTGCTGTGCGCGGGCGGGCGCAGCTTTGTCGTGGACGACACGAACCGGCTGGTGGCGTTCGGCCCGGACGGCGACGTCCTCTGGGAGCGCCGGCTCAGCGGCAGCGCGCTCGGGATGCCGGTGGCGGTCCCCGGCGGCGAGTCGGTGGTGGTGGCGACCGCGTCGGGGCGCATCTCGTCGTACCGCGCGTCCGACGGCGAGGAGGACTGGACGTTCGCGGCGCCGGTCACCCCGGTCCAGATCGAGGGCGACCAGGGACTGGTGGTGACCCAGCGGACCCTGCTCGCCGGGATGCGCAACGGCAAGCTCTACGCGATCAACCTGCGCGACGGCTTCGACCTGTGGGACGCGACGGTGGCGGTCCCGACCGGGAGCCACGAGATGGCGCGGGTGGTGCACGTCAGCCCGCCGGCGCTGTCGGAGTCGCTGGCGTGCGTCTCCTCCTATCAAGGGAACGTGGCGTGCGTGGACGTCCGCGACGGCCGGCAGGTCTGGTCCCGGCAGCTGTCGTCGACGAAGCGCCCGGCCCTGGCCGGGTCGGTGCTGTGCGTCCTCGACACCGAGGACGTGCTCCACGCGTTCTCGGTCGACAGCGGGGAGACGGTGTGGGTCAACGACACGATGAGGCGGCGCGGGCTCAGCCTCCTCGGGGCGAGCGGCGGCCACCTGCTGGTCGGCGACTTCGAGGGGAACCTGCTCGCGATCGACGCCGGCACCGGCGCGCTGGCCGCGCGCGAGGGCGTCGCCGGGGACGCGATCGTGTCGGCGGCGACGCTCCCGGACGCGACGCTGGTGGTGCGCAGCGCCGACGGGGTCCTTGCCCGGATGGGGCTGGAGCGGATCTGACGGGCCAGGCCGGTGGCGCCCGACCTCCCGACAGTGACAATCGTCGGCAGGCCGAACGTCGGCAAGTCGACCCTGTTCAACCGGCTGGCGCGCGGCCGGAAATCGATCGTCGTGGACGTGCCGAACGCGACGCGCGACTGGCTCGAGTCCGACTGCGCGCACGGGGAGACCGCCTTCCGGCTGGTTGACACGGCCGGGATGCCCGGCCCGGACACGGAGTACGCGGGCGCCCTGCGCGAGACCGCCCAGGGGCTGGTCGAGCGCACCGACTTGGTGCTGTTTGTGGTGGACGCGCGGGTGGGGCTCCACCCGGTGGACCGCGAGATCCTGGACTGGCTGCGGAAGGTCCCCGGCCCCGGGCGGGTCCTCCTTGTCGTCAACAAGACGGAGGGGCGGCCGTCGGCGGAGGCGTGCGCGGAGTTCCACGCGTTGGGGTTTCCCGGGATGGCGGCGATCTCCGCGTCGCGCGGCGACAACGTCCGCGGGCTGCTCGACCTGGTCGCCGGGCGCCTTGGGGGGCGGGCCGCCGGCGCGTCCGGGACGGACGGCGGCCGGACCAGCATGGTCTTCGTCGGGCGCACCAACGTCGGGAAGTCGTCGCTGGTGAACGCGATGCTGGGCCAGTCGCGGATGATCGTCTCGGACACGCCGGGGACCACCCGGGACAGCGTCGAGGTCGTGTTCGAGCACGGCGGGCGGCGTTACACGCTGATCGACACCGCCGGGTTGCGGCGTCGCACGCAGGTCCGCGAGCGGGTGGAGCAGGCGGCGACCTCCCGCACCGTGGACGCGGTCAAGCGGGCCAACGTGTCGCTGTGCGTGCTGGACGCGTCGGGGATGCCGAGCGCCCAGGACCGGAAGATCATCCGCCTGGTGTCGGAGGCCGGGCAGGCGATGGTGTTCGTGCTCAACAAGTGGGACCTGGTCGACCCGAGGGACCGCCGCAAGACCCGGCGCGCGTTCGCGCGGGAGCTGTCGGCGCACCCGGCGGGGGCGCCGGTGGCGACCTCGGCGATCTCAGGGAGGTTTCGGGCGTCGGATCTTCTCGGGGCGGTCGACCTTGCGCACCGGGACGCGACCCGGTCGTTCTCGACGGCGGCGCTGACTCGCGCGCTGAGGGAGGTACTAAAGGAGAACCCCCCGCCAATCTCCGGGAAGGTGAGGCCGAAGCTGCGGTATGCGCACCAGGGCGGCAACAATCCGGTGTCGATCGTCATCCACGGCAACGCCCTCGACCGGATCGGCGACGACTACCGGCGCTACCTAGCTCGCGCGCTCACGCGCCAGCTCGGAATGGAGGGCGCCGCGCCCAAGCTCCTGTTCCGCCAGGCGGAGAACCCGTACGCCTGACCAGGCATCCCCGCCAAGGCGCGCGTGACCGACGTCGTCCGCACACGGGAGACACCGGGCCACGTCCCCAGCCCGACCGATCCCGGTTTCCGGGGACACTCGCACCTGTTGATGACTGGGCGATCGGGGTCCTGGAGTGCCACCCGGCCAGCCTCCCCCGCCAATCCCGGCGGAGAATCGGGGCCGCGCCGACCCTCCGGTTCCGGAGCGGGGTCGTCCGTCCCGCTTCGTGGGCACGGCAATCTCTCCCCACGACTTGCGCGCAACGCCCCTCCGATCTCGGTCGCGAGCGGCGCAAGGCGTTGCCGGGATTATCCCCCCTGCGGTCCGGTGGCGACGAGGGGTTTCGCCCGCGCCCATCCACAGGGCGCGGGCCTTGCCACTGTGCTGTCCGGGCGGTGCCGGGAGGGCAGGCTGCCGCCCGACCCGTCCCCCGGTCACTTGTCGGCGCGATCTGCGAAATACGCGCACAGCGACGGGACGCCGGGCTCCCACTCGTCGTCGTCGGGCGCCTCCCAGATCAGTCCCAGGCGGACGAGCGCCTCCAAGGCCGTGTCGGGGGATGATCCGTGGGACGGGGCCGTCTCCGCCAGTATCCTGTCCAGTTCCCCGTCCGTGATGCGGGTGCGCTTCTCCGATGCGATGATCGCCTTCGAGACCGCCTTGGCCTCAGGCAGGACTCCCTGCCTCTTTGCCTCCCGGTAGCGGTTCCGGTAGAACCTTGCCCGCCGTTCGTTCGCCTTTGCCAAGCCTGCCGTGGCATCCGCAAGCGTGATGCCGTGGAAGTTTCGCGCCTTTGTCGCGGCCTCCCAGGCGAAGTACCCGAGTATCTGCACAAAAAACGGATAGCATTGGCTCTCCTTGACAAGTAGCGCGAGGGCGTCGTCGCTGATCGGGCGGCCGCGGCGCCAAGCCGGGTCGGCCAAGGCCTTCCGGGCCGCCTCCTCCGATTCCAGTCGGCCGATCCGCAGCTGGTCGCAACGTTCCCAGAAGCTGGCGTGCATTGTCCCGAGGTTCATCGTGATGCCCGGGGTCCCCGCAAGCACGAAGAGCAGTGGACGTCCCATCATCAGCATGAGGTCCTGCGCCGTCTGAAGCAGCTCCGCCCCGGATTCGGCCGGCATCTCGTGCGCCTCGTCCACGATCAGGACGACCGGCGACTTGTCCAGCAGCGACACCAGCGCCGGCTTGATCGCGACCTCC
>CAZZIL010000228.1:0-5475 GCA_964654265.1 uncultured Gammaproteobacteria bacterium
CGCGATGCGCTGCCGCTGCCCGCCGGAGAACTCGTGCGGGTGGCGGCCGCCCCACTCCGGGCTGACCCCGACCGACTCCATGACCCGGTCGACACGGCCGAGCCGCTCGGCACGCGACATCCCCGGGAAGTGGTGCCGCACCGGCTCCTCCAGCGTGAAGCGCACCGTCTTCCTCGGGTTCAGCGAGGCGTACGGGTTCTGGAAGATCATCTGCATCCTGCGGCGGAACCCCTTGAGTTCCCGGCCGGGCAGGGTGTCGATCCGCCGCCCGTCGTAGCGGACCTCCCCGGCAGTCGGCTTGAGCAGTCCCATCACCATGCGGCCCAAGGTGGTCTTCCCGCATCCGCTCTCGCCGACCACGCAGAGCGCCTCGCCCCTTCGAATCCCCATGGTCACGCCGTTGACGGCCTTCACGGTTTCGCGCTCGCGCACGATGCGCCCGCGGCGGATCCTGAGCTCGTCGAGCAGCGTCCCGGAGATCGCGAACTCCCGGCGGACGCCGCGGACATCGACCAAGGCCGGGCCGCCAGCCTGGGCGGGCGCCGCAACGCCCGCCGGGCGGGGGGAGTCCGCGGGTGCGGTGCCGCCCATCGCGGTCAGCCCTGTCCCGCGGCGATCTCGCGCACGCGGATGCACGCGACCGCCCGGCCGTCGTCGCCGCCGGGCTCCAGCGCCGGGACGGCGGCCGCGCACCGAGGCGTCGCGAACCCGCAACGGGGATGGAACGCGCACCCCGGCGGGATGTCCTGCAGCGACGGCATCGTGCCCGGGATCTGGCTGAGCCGGCCTCCCGGCCGGGTCCGCTGCGGGAGCGCGTCGATCAGCCCCCGGGTGTACGGATGGCGCGGCGAGTTGATCACCGCCGCGGTCGGGCCGCTCTCGATCACCGACCCGGCGTACATCACGATGATGCGCTCGGTGACGCTCGACACCACGGCAAGATCGTGCGTGATCAGGATGAGCCCTACCCGGCGCTCGGCGCACAGCTCCAGCATCAGCCCGAGGATCTCCGCCTGGATGGTGACATCGAGCGCCGTGGTGGGCTCGTCCGCGATGATCAGCTCCGGGTCGTTGAGCAGCGCGATGGCGATGACGACGCGCTGGCGCATCCCGCCCGACAGCTCGTGGGGGTACTGCCCAAGCCGCGCCTCCGGAGAGGGGATCTGCACCGCCCTCAGCTTGTCGACGGCGACCGCCCTGGCGTCCGCCGGGGAGATCGCCCGGTGCGCGGCCAGGCACTCGGCCATCTGCGTCCCGATCGTCAGCACCGGGTTGAGCGTCACCATCGGGTCCTGGAACACCATGCCGATCCGGTTGCCGCGGACCGAGCGCAGCTCCTCGCGGCCCATCCCGGCGAGGTCGCGCCCGCCGAGGCGGACGCTCCCGCCGGAGACGCGGCCGGGCTTGCCGACCAGCCCCAGGATGGCGAAGGCGGTGACCGACTTGCCGGCCCCGCTCTCGCCGACGATTCCGACGCGCGCGCCGGGCCCCACGTCGAAGCTGACGTCGCGCAGCGCGAGCACGTCGCGGCCCCGCCGCATCGGGAACCGCACCTCCAGGTTCCGGACCTCGAGCAGCGCCACGGTCAGTCGCGGTAGAGGCGCGGGTTGAGCACGTCGCGCAGCCAGTCGCCCAGCAGGTTGATCGACAGGATCAGCGCGACCAGCACGACGCTCGGGAACACCGTGATCCACCACGAGCCGCTGAACACGAACTCAAAGCCGTTGCGGATCAGCGAGCCGAGCGACGGCTTGGTCACCGGCATCCCGAGACCGAGGAACGACAGCGCCGCCTCGGTGATGATCGCGTTCGCCACCTGCACCGTCGAGATCACCAGCAGCGGGGAGAACGTGTTCGGGAGGATGTGCACGTAGAGGATGCGCAGCGGCCCCAGGCCGATCACCCGCGCCGCGTCGACGTACTCCTTCCCCTTCTCGGCGAGCACGCAGGCGCGCACGGTGCGCGCGTACTGCGGCCACTCGGCGATCCCGATCACCAGGACGATGACGGCGATGGCGTAGCGCTCGTGGACCTCGGGGCCGAGCGTCGCCTGCACCAGCGCAAGCACGACGATCGCCACCATCAGCGTCGTGAACGACAGCTGGATGTCCGCGACCCGCATCAGGAAGCTGTCGAGGCGCCCGCCGAAGTAGCCGGCGAACAGGCCGAGCGTGACGCCGATCGCCGCCTGCAGCAGCGTCGCGAACACGCCGATCACGATCGAGATCCCGGTGCCGTACAGCATGGTGCTGAGCATGTCCCGGCCCATCGCGTCGGTCCCCATCGCGAAGCGGGAGTCGGCGCCGTCGGCGCCCATCGGCGGCAGCTCCGAGTCCATGATGTCGAACTGGGTCTGGTCCCACGGGTCGTACGGGGCGAACACCGGGGCCAGCGCGCTCGACACCACGAAGAGCAGGACCACGGCCGCGCTCGCCATCGCCGTGCGGCTGCCGACGAAGCGGTCGAAGATCTCCGAGTCGAGGACCTTGCGGACGGCGGCGTTCACGGGCGCTGCCCGACCAGCTTGACCATCGGGTTGACCATCCCGTAGACGATGTCGACCACCGTGTTGGTGACCACGAAGATCAGCCCGACCACGATCAGGTACGCCACGATCAGCGGGGTGTCGACCCGGTTGATCGCCTCAAGGAACATGAACCCCATCCCGGGCCACTGGAACACGGTCTCGGTCAGGATGGTGTACGCGACCATGATCCCGAGCTGGACGCCCCCCACCGTGATCACCGGCAACAACGTGTTCTTGAACGCGTGCACAAACCAGACGCGTCGGCGGCCCAGGCCCTTCGCCCAGGCGAAGCGGACGTACTCGGACTCGAGCACCTCCATCATCTCCGAGCGGATCAGGCGGACGAACAGCGGCAGGATCACCGATGCCAGCGAGAGGCTCGGCAGCAGCAGGTGGGCGAGCCCGTCGCGCGTCAGCAGGCAGGTCTCCCAGTCGCCGAACACGACGACGGTCTCGCCCCGCCCGAACGCCGGCAGCCACCCCAGGCGCACGGCGAACACGTAGATCAGGAATATCGCGGTCAGGAACACCGGCACCGAGATGCCGAGGATGCTGAGCCCCATGGCGAGCTTGGAGAACCAGTGGTCGGGGCGGATCGCCGCGAACACGCCGACCGGCACCGAGAACAGGAGGATCCAGAACGTCGCGCCGATCACCAGGTCGATGGTGGCGGGCAGCTTGTCGAGGATCACGTCGAGCGCCGGGCGCTTGAAGAAGTAGGAGACCCCGAGGTCGCCGCGCACCGCGTTGCGCAGGAAGCGCCCGTACTGCGCGAGGAACGGGTCGTTGAGCCCCAGCTCCTCGCGCAGCTGCTGGCGGATCTCCTCGGAGACCGACTGCCCGACCAGCTCCTGCAGGGGGTCGCCCAGCTCGTCCTGGATCGAGAAGCTGAGCAGGCTGATGACGAGCATCACGACGGCCGCCTGGCCGAGCCGCCGCACAAGGAAGGCGAACATCAGGCCGCCCCGTCCGCCTGCCTGCCGCCCGACACGCGCGCCGCCGACACGCGCGCCCGGCGCCGGGCGCCTACCGGATCACCAGGTCGCCCAGGTACGGGAAGTTCATGACGTTGACGACCTTGTCGATCCCGACGCCCTTGAGGGCGCCCCAGGCGCGGTCCTGCCAGTGCAACGGGACGAACGCCGCGTCGTCGTGCAGGATCCGCTCGACCTCCCGCAGCATCTCGGCGCGCCTGCCGGGGTCCGTCTCCTTGGCGCTGTCGATCGTCAGCCGGTCCACCTCCGGGTTCGAGTAGTTGCCGCTGTTGTACTGGCCCCAACCCGTCTCCTTGTCCGGGGTCATCGCCAGGAACTCGTAGAAGTTCGCGGAGTCCTCGGTGTCCGCGTGCCAGCCGATCATCATGATGTCCGCGGCGCGCTCGTCGAACTTGGGCCAGTACTGCGCCTTCGGCATCGTCGTCAGGTCCACCCGGATGTTGATCTTGGCGAGCATGCCGGCGACCGCCTCGGCGATCTTGGCGTCGTTGACGTAGCGGTTGTTCGGCGCCATCATCGACACCGAGAACCCGTCGGCATGGCCGGCCTCCGCCATCAGCTCCCTCGCCCTCTCCAGGTCGTAGCGCGGCTTGAGCGCCGGGTTGTAACCGAGGTACCCCTTGGGGCTCATCTGCGCGGCCGCGGTGCCGAAGCCCCTCATGATCTTCTCGACAATGCCCGCGTTGTTCGTCGCGTGGACGATCGCCTGGCGCACGCGCGGGTCGCGGAACTCCGCCCGCCGCTCCTGGTTCAGCTGGAAGGTGATGATGCGCGTCCCGCTCATCGTGACCAGCTCCGTCCTGTCGCCGTCGCGGATGCGGTCCAGGTCGACCGGCGGGATCGGCGCCGCGAAGTCGATGTCGCCCGCCAACAGCGCGGCCACGCGGGTCGGGTCCTCCTTGATCGGCGTGAACACGATCCTCGAGACGTTGCCCGGCGACGAGGTGTCCCAGTAGTCCGGGAAGCGGTCGAACACGACGCGCACGCCCTGCTCGCGCTCGGTCACCGTGAACGGCCCGGTGCACGAGACGTTCGTCGACGCGAACGAGTCGCCGTGCTTCACGATCTCCGCCTTGTCGCGCCCGCGGCCGTCCGTGCCCGAGTAGAACTCGCGGTCCAGCGGGAAGATGTACGTCGCGGTGTGCAGCACCAGCGGGTACGGGCCGTCGGTCACCAGGTCGAAGGTGTGGTCGTCGACCGGCCTGAGCTCCGTGAAGTTGACGAAGATCCCCTTGAAGTCCTCGCTGGCCTTGAGCCGGTCGAAGGTGAACTTGACGTCCGCGGAGGTCATCTCCCGCCCGGAATGGAACTTGACGCCGCGGCGCAGGGTGAACCGCATCGTGGAATCGTCGACGCGCTCCCAGCCGGACGCCAGCCGCGGCTCGAAGTCGAGGTCCTGGTCCCAGCGCAACAGCGGGTCGCAGACCATGTGCGACAGCTGAAGGGTGCCACCCGACAGCTGCTCGTGAAGGTCCAGCGAGACCGGGTCCGCGTCATACGCGAGCCTGAGCGTCTTCGCGTCCGACACCCCGGCAAGGCCGATCCCCAACATGACGACCGGCACAAGTGAAAGCCTGCCCATTCTCCCCTCCGCGGAACAAGGTCTACGGAAAAAATTGTAGCACACGGCGGCGCGACAGCGCAGGCCCCGGCGCGCCCCGGGGGACCGGCCGCGGGCGCCAGCCGGGGGCGGCCGGCCCGCACGCCCCGCCGCCCGGGCAACCGAGGTAGAGGAGGAGGGACTCGAACCCCCGACACGCGGATTATGATTCCGCTGCTCTAACCGACTGAGCTACTCCTCCAAGACCCGCTATTGTCCGGGTTGCGGTCCCCAAAGTCAAGGATTCCCCGCGCCGCGCGGCCGATGGCCGCCCTGCCGCCCACGGAAGCCCGCCGTCTCCCGGCGGGTCCCGCCGCCGGTCAGCCCGCAGCGTCCCGCCCCTTCTCCCGCTC
>CAZZIL010000229.1:0-5422 GCA_964654265.1 uncultured Gammaproteobacteria bacterium
TCTCCTGCGAGGAGTTGGCCCGCCAGGCCGGGCTGTCGCGGGAGATCGCGCCGTCGGAGATGGCGGCCCTGCTTGCCACCGGGGAAGTCGAGCTGCCGGAGGGGATGCGCCTCAGGTTGGGGCCGGACGCGGAAGAGCCGGTCACCCTGTTGACGAACGCGGGGACGTGTCCCCGTTGCGGTCAGGGACGGGTGTGGTGCTCCAAGGACGGACACGAGTGCGAGCGCGCGCCGGCGTGCGACTTCGCGATGTCGCATGCCGGGTTGCCGTGGGTGCCCACCTTGGGGGAGGTGGGCGCCCTGCTGGATGGACGCAAGGTCGACCTGTCGGAGGACCTGCGCGTCGAGAGGCGAGACAACCGGGCGGGAACGATGGTGCTGTTTGCCGCGGTGCGGCGGGGTAGCCTGCGTGGCGACATCCCGGCGGGGGAGGGCGAGGCCGAGCCCCCGGGCGATGCGGAGGCCAGCAGGTCGAAGTTCGAGATCACGGAGGGAGTGCGCCTTGTGGCGGCGCGCCCCGGGAGCGGGGAGGCCGCGCTGGCGGTCGAGGTGGGGACGTGCCCGCAGTGCCGGGAAGGCCCGGCACTCTGGCATCCGAGGTGCGTCTTCTGCGGAGGCCCGGCGGACGGGCCCTCCGGCTGCGACTTTCGCGTCCACCAGAGGTCCTTTCCCGGGCATCTCGACCCGAAGACGGCGGCGGCGCTTCTCGCGGACGGCCGCATTGACCTCGGGAACGGGGCACGGGTCGAGCTGTCCCGCACCAAGGACGGGAAGGTCGACCCGGTGCTTTGCCTGGGGCCGGGCAGCGACGAGGGGGGAAGACGGCCGCGCCGGGGCGACAGCTCTTCCGGGCTTCGGGTGGGAATCTGCCCCCAGTGCAACGGCCGGGGACGGGTGGTCTCTCTCCCGTACGGTCACCAGTGCGAGCGCGCGCTGGAACGGGCGGGCCAGTGCGACTTCATGGTCCATCACGGGACCCTCCCCCGCGCGATCACCGCGGTCGAGATGGCCGAGCTGCTCACCGGGGTGGAGGTCGATCTGACGGAGGAGACGCGCCTTGCGCTGTCGGGGACCGAGGACGGGAAGGTCGACCCGGCTCTTCGTGTCGCGCCCGGTCCCGCGCCTTGGGAGGAGCGGGCCAGGCGCGGAGATTCCCCTGCCGGGATCCGGGTGGGCCTCTGTCCCTCGTGCGGAGAGGGGCGGGTGTTCGCCAGCCGGGCTGGCTACCGGTGCGAGCGCGCGGCGGGGCGGCCAATCCGGTGCGGTTTCCAGGTTGCGAAGGAGGACCTCCCGGAGGGATGTTCCGCGGCCGACATGGGGCTGTTGCTCGCGCGGGGCGAGGTCACGGTGGACGGGACGCGACTGCGGCTCCGCGATGGGCGGGTCGTGCCACTCGAGTTCGACGAGGAATAACGCGGGTCCCGGGCACGCACAGAGGAAACGCCCCGTTGGGCGCTCCCCTCGTTGCGCGCACCAGCCCACCCGACACGCGCTCCTCTTGAGGTGCGCGGGATCCGAAGTGCCACCCGACCCGGGCAAAAGGGCTTGCCTCGCCGCCGGGGACAGGCGACCTGAGGGACGCACCGCGCGAGATCGCGTCACCGGAAAAGACCACCGAGCGCCGGATTGGCGCGACATCGGCCGCAAGCGCACGTTCTCTCGGTGCCCTCCCCGGCCTGACTTCGCGTCGGTCCCGCGCAGGAGCATCCTGCGGCACGCTTGACTCCAGATCGACAGCCTGCTACAGTCCGTCCCACAGACTGGTTGACGAAAGACCCATGGGCGACATCTCGTACACTGACCCCGCGCGCGGGGGAGGCCCACCGCAACCCTCCGGCTCCGGGGAGGCGGAACTTGGGCACGAGTACAGTGCCGAAGAGATCCGCCGTTTTCGGGCCAGGTTGCGATTCGAGGTCGAGCAGCTGAAGAAAGAGCTGGAGACGCGGACGAAACCGCCCCAGGAGCTTGCGCGGGAGCGCTTGGGGAGAATCCCCCGGCGGACCGAGTCCGAGATGAGGGAGCTGATAGAGGCCGAGCTGTCGCGGTACCCAACCCTTCAGCACGGGTGGGACGGCTACTCCGCCAAGCCAGCTTCCGCGGACTCGCTGAGGGATGCCCGGGTGTTCCTGACGAAGCGACCAGCCGATGTCCCGTTGCCGTATCCCCACCTGGACACAGAGGGCGAGGTGGAGTTCTGTTGGGACAACGAGGACTTGTCTGTGGCGGTCATATTCGAGGGCAACGGGAAGTTCCACTTCATTGTCTGCCGGTACTCGGAGGGCAAGGCGACTGGAGGGGACAGGGGTGAGGACTTCCCTGTCGATTCTGAATGGCCCGAGGCACTTGCCGCTCCCCTGCGGGAACTGTGACGGGCGGAGCACCTCGGTCACCGGATCTGTCGTGTAAGGGGATCAAACTGCTGCGTGGAGGGAGACGCCTGTCCTCACTCTTCGAGAGTGATGTCCGACACATGGGTTTTCAAGAAATCCTCCCGAGGCACCCTTGAGTTTTTCCCGAGCTTGCCCGCGTGCCACCATCGTCTGACGTTGTCACTTGGGATTTTATACACGGTCATTTTTGGAAAGCCCTCAATGTCCGTGACAATGTAACCCGCGAGATCCGCCACCTTCTTCAAAAATCCCGCCTCGTCAAAACTCCTGCCGCTGCCAACCTGGTTGGACGGACAGAAGTAGACCCCTCTCCTTGTCACTGACCGGACCTCCCAGAGTCCGCCTCGGGGATCGATCAAGTCATATCCCGCGCCCCCGGATGTTGCCAACCTCCAATCCGGGTGCTCAAGTGCCAGTCGTCGCTCGACAAGAAAGGACACCCGACGCCCGTCAGTCATGTACTCTCGGACATCGCTCTCGGGTATGCGTAGCGCGTCGGCGATCTTGCGCGCGCACCAAACCAGATGGAAAACGGGCTTCATTGGATCTGGTCAGCGCTTGCGGATGACAACGATCCGGTTTGAGTTGGTGCCGCGCGAGTTGTTTGACACCCCCCAACAGTTGGCCGTCTTGGTGAACTTCTGGTCGTGCACGACCACGCCGCAGATGTCGAACGGGAGCGCCCGCAGGGCCTTCTCAACGAGAAGCTCGAGAAGAACGGACCCGCGTCTGACCTCGCCCACCTCGAAGGCGACGAAGCCCCCCCTCTTCAGCACACGGTGAAACTCGATGAACGAATCGGTGACGAACCGCACCCAGTCTTCCGGCGACCTGTGCACCGACACCGCGACATCGCCCGGGTCGATGCCGGCGAACCACAGCCGTAGCCAGTTGTCGCCCGCGTAGTCGACAACGTCCAAGAACGGCGGCGACGTGACGATCAAGTCGATGGTCTCGTCCGGGACGTTTGGCGCCGAGGTGGAGGGATGGGTGCCGACTGTGGCGGGACAGCCCGGCGGGTTCTGGCTCAGCAGTGCCTTGGTCTTCCTCAGGATGATCTCGTCCACGTTGCGCGGCGGCGGGACCTGGTTCCTCTTCGCGTTGATTTGTCGTTGCTTGCGCGCGCTCACCGCTTGGTTGGGGGGCATCGTGTAGACCGAGAAGAAGCCCGGCGAGTGCCCGGAAAGGCGGTTGAGGGCCACCATGCGAATCCATGCGTCGACCTTGCCCAGGTCGGAACCCGGGTCTCGCCCAAGCCAGTAGCGCAGGTCAAGCACCCGGTCAAGGGTTTTCGGGTGGTAGAACGCGAGCAGGTCCTCGTCATGCGGCGTCTCGGAGGACCGGGGGATCACGCCCAGCCGCCGGTCGACCTCGTCAAACGTCGGGGGATCTAGACGAGGGGACGCAAGAAACGCGCAAAGCGGGTTGATGTCGTTCCCGAGCGGAACCCTGCCCATCAGCGCCGACTGGATCACCGTGGTTCCCCGCCCCATGAACGGGTCGAACACCGAGTCACCCACATCGGTAAGGTGGCGGATAAAGAACTCCGGCAGTTCCGGTTTGAAGCACGCCCGGTAGCTGATCTCGTGTATGCGGTTGGACTGCCGTTGCCGGGCGGTCCAATAGTCGTTCACGAAGTAGTCAAGCCCGTCGCGCCGCACAACCTCGGTCCGCCGTCCGACTCGGTTGAATGCGCGAAGACGTTCGCTGAATACCCTCCATCGATCGGGCCTCAGGGCAGAGTGGCCGTTGATCTTGGACGGACTGGTGACAGGCGGCGGCGAACCAAGCGTCCTGACATGCTGCGGCGTGCCGTGAGTGTGTGCCGCGCCGCCAGGACTGGTGACCAGAAGGTCGCCTGAAACCATGCGGGCTTCGGGCACGCTGGCTTGCGCGTCCGCCATGCCGGCGGTGCGGGCGTCCCAAGTGGGATGAGACATGGTCAAATGCTGTGTTTGACCCCGCTCCTCAGCACTCATGGGCAACGAGATATTCCTCCATCTCCCTGTTCGCCGATCGACCGCCGCACTCGGTCCAGGCAAGTCGCCAGCCGGCCTGGTTGTGGCCCACGAGGTCAACGGGCACCTCGCCACTCGCCATCGGCGGGCGCGGGTGCCGCGGTGCCTCTACGCCCAAGCAGTAATCGCGCATCCCCTGTGCCCGAACATCCGGCAACCGGACAAGTGCCCTGCCAGTCTCCGTCCCAAGCGTGTCGCTGGCGACGACCCGCTTGATCAGCTCAGTGCTCCCCATGCCGACTCCTCTCCGATGGGCAAGTGTCGGTGCGCAGTATACAGGGGCCATCGGGTCTCGTCAAGAGGAGTGTCGTTTCGTGGAGATGGGGCTGCGTCTGGTGGCACCGGGTAAGGTGACCTTGGGATGCCGCATCGCATGGAGGACAGCCGGCTCAACCATCCGCCCGCGAGTGTTGCCGCGCGGTGCCTTGGGCATCGCGGGGGCTGGTGCCGGGGACTGCAAGTCTCATCGCTTGCGGGTGGCGTTCGACAACGGCGTGTCGGCCTGCTGGCGGATTCTCTCCCCGCCCGACCGCACTGGAGAGGGGACACGCTCGACCCCCGCTCCCTGCGGTGCCGCGACATGGGCGGCATTGACAGGGTTCGTGCGTTTGCCGACCCGGCCAGACTCGCCGGACGTTCCTGTCGCGATTGTCCGGTGCCTTCGGTCTCTCGAAGCTGATGGGCGACCGCGCCGAGCCGCGCCGCGACTTCATCGTTGAGAACGCGCTGTGCGCGGCCAACATCGACACCCGACCCCCGGCAAGGGGGGGCGCCACGCGGCACCGGGCGGGGGTGCCCAACGTTGACGAGACCGGCAGGCCCGGTCCCCAAGGAGTCGGTAGCGAGGGCAATCGGGTATCATCTTGTGCATGGACCAAGGTCGGAAAACCCGTTCACATCCTGCCGCGGGGCTGACTTGGCGGACATCGATCCCATCGGGACGGGGGCAGGGAATTCGCGACCGTCAGCGGTGAGGAGGGCAGGATGGGCAAGGGGGAGAAGGAACGGCACGACC
>CAZZIL010000230.1:0-9131 GCA_964654265.1 uncultured Gammaproteobacteria bacterium
CCCCCCCTCACCTCCATCTGCTACAATGCACCCTCTCAAATCCCCCTGTGGCCAAGGCCTCAGGGGGATTTTTTCTCGGGAAACCCTCGCCAGCACCCGGGCTAACGGGGTGCCGATCGCGGGTTCTCAGAAAACCACCCGTGACCGGAAGGCGGGCGTAACACCCGGGCGATCGCCTCCACGGGCGACGATGGCCTGCGGCAAGCATGCGGCGGGTCTTGAGCTTCGGGTTGCCTTGCCCGTCCAGTGTGGTAGGATCGCATACGGTCACCACATAGGAGGATGCAATGGGTTTTCGAGGGATGTTGTACGCGCTGGGGAAACTCCTCGGCGATGTCAACGCGATCAAGAAGGGAACCGTTGGCAAACGCATCGCGCGTCGTGCCGCCGGTCGGCTCACCGGTCGGGGACTGGGGCGACTCTTCCGGTAGCCCCTTGGGCGTCAGTCCAGCAGGACCAACGCCCACACCACCGGGACCGACGCGAGGCTGACGTACACCGCGGCCGAGCCCATGTCCTTCGCTTGACCCGACAGCGGGTGACGCTCCGTTCCGATGCGGTCGATCGCCGCCTCGATCGCCGAGTTGACGATCTCGACCGCCAAGACAAAGAGCAACACCAGAAGCAACAAGGCCCGCTCGCCCCCGGTCACGTCCAGCGCGAACGCCGCGGCGGTCAGCGGGACGGCGAGCGCGATCTCGATGCGGAACGACAGCGACGTCTGCCACGCCGCGCGGAACCCTTGGGCGGAGTTGCGGGCGGCGCCCAGGACGTGCCGGACGACCTTCAGCACGGGGCGGTGGCGGCGGTCAGTTGCCGGCCGCCTGGATCGTGCTCTCCTTGCGCCGCTCGATCACGCCGTCCATCCAGTCCGGGTCCATCTCCGGCACCGACGACAGCAGCAGGTCGGTGTACTCGTGGTGGGGCGGGCTGAAGATCTCGGTCTTCGGCCCCTGCTCGACCACGCGCCCCTGGAGCATCACGATCACCCAGTCGGCGATCGCCCGCACCGTCGCGAGGTCGTGCGTGATGAACATGTAGCCGAGGTTGAGCTCGCGCTGCAGGCGGTCGAGCAGCCTCAGGATCCCCTCGGCGACCAGCTGGTCCAGCGCCGACGTGACCTCGTCGCAGATGATGAACGCCGGCTCCGCCGCGAGCGCCCGCGCGATGCAGATGCGCTGCTTCTGCCCGCCCGACAGCTCGCCCGGCAACCGGTCGAGAAACTGGTCCGGGTCGAGCTCGATCATCTCCATCAGCTCCCGCAGCCGCTTCTCCTTGGCGCCGCCGGTCATCCCGAGGTAGAACGTCAGCGGCCGGCCGACGATGTCGCGGATCTTGTGGCGGGGGTTGATGGCGGTGTCGGCCATCTGGTAGATCATCTGCATCTGGCGCAGCTGCTCCTTCGTGCGCCGGTGGTAGTCCGCCGGCAGCTCCTGGCCGTTGTAGTGGACGACCCCCGACTTGGGCGGGAGCAGCCCGGTGATGACGCGCGCGGTGGTGCTCTTGCCGCTCCCGGACTCGCCGACCACCGCGACGGTGTGGCCGCGGTGGATCTCGAAGTCGACGTCCTGCAGCACCGGCACGGCCCCGTACGCCGCGGTCACGTTCTCCACCTTGATCAGCGGCTTGGGCTCCGGGTCCGGCGGGTCGCCGACCTTCCTGAACGAGCGCACCGCCCAGAGCGACTTCGTGTAGTCCTCCTTGGGCGACGACAGCATCCGCCGCGTGTCGGCGTCCTCCACGGTCTCGCCGTAGCGCAGCACCTTGATGTGGTCCGCCATCTGCGCGACGACCGCAAGGTCGTGCGTGATGTAGATCGCCGCGGTGCCGAACTGGTCGACGATGTCGCGGATGGTCACCAGCACCTCGATCTGCGTGGTCACGTCGAGCGCGGTCGTCGGCTCGTCGAAGATGATCAGGTCGGGCCGGCAGCACATCGCCATCGCGGTCATCGCGCGCTGCAGCTGCCCGCCGGAGACCTGGTGCGGGTAGCGGAACCCGATCTCCTCCGGGTTGGGCATCTGCAGGCGTCGGTACAGCTCGACCGCGTCCGTGTAGGCCTCGTCGCGCGAGCCCTTGTCGTGCTCGATCACGGTCTCGGAGAACTGGTCGATCAGCTTGTGCGCCGGGTTGAACGACGCGGCGGCGCTCTGCGCGACGTAGGCGATCCGCGAGCCGCGCAGCTTGCGCAGCTCCTCCGCCGACATCTGGGTGAGCTCCATGCCGTCGAAGACGATGCTCCCGCGCGTGATCCGGCACCCGGGCTTCGCGTAGCCCATCGCGGCGATCCCGAGCGTGGACTTGCCGGCGCCGGACTCGCCGATCAGGCCCAGGACCTTCCCGCGGTCGAGCGTCAGGTCGACCCCCTTGACGATCTCGTGCCACCTCTCGTCGCTGAACCCCTCGATGTGGAGGTCCTTGACCGTCAGCAGCCGCCCGGAGGAGGCGGGCGGTTTCCCTTTCGTGTCGGCGGGGGTGTCGGTTGGCGGGTTGGCGGTCATCTTCTTCTCGGCGTCAGGCGCTTTCCTTCAGGCCGCTCGCCTTGTGCAGGAACCAGTCGACCACGAAGTTGATCCCGACGGTCAGCAACGCGATCGCCCCGGCCGGGAGCAGAGGGGTGATGTCGCCGTAGGTGATCAGCGTCGCGTTGTCGCGCACCATCGACCCCCAGTCGGCGGTCGGCGGCTGGATGCCCAGTCCCAGGAAGCTCAGCGCGCTGATCGTCAGGAACACGAAGCAGAACCTCAGCCCGAACTCCGCCACCATCGGGGGGACGATGTTCGGCAGCACCTCGCGCAGCGCGATCCAGGTGACCCCCTCGCCGCGCAACCGTGCCGCCTCGATGAAGTCCATCACGACGACGTTCTGGCTCAGCGCCCGCGCCAGCCGGAACACCCGGGTCGAGTCGAGCACGCCGATGACGAGGATCAGCGTCACGACCGACGTGCCGAAGATCGTCAGCAGGAGCATCGCGAAGATCAGCACCGGGATCGCCATCAGCACGTCGACCGTCCGGCTCAGCAGCTGGTCCGGCCAGCGGCCGAGCACCGCCGCGAGGATCCCGCAGGTGCCGCCCAGGAAGAACGCCAGCAGGGTCGTGAGCAACGCGATGCCGACCGTGTTGCGCGCGCCGTAGATCAGCCGGGTCAGCATGTCGCGCCCCAAGTTGTCGGTGCCGAACCAGTGCGCGCCACTCCAGACGTCGAACTCCGGGCCGACGATCTCGGACTCCCCGTACGGCGCGAGCAACGGCGCGAAGACCGCGACGAACACATAGGCGGCGATGATGACCAGCCCGAACTTGGCGCTGATCGGCGCCTTCCTCAGCTCGGCCTTGGCGACCGCCCAAGGGTCGACCCGGGGGGCGGGCGGGAGCGCGTCCGCCGACGCGGCAGCTGTGCTCTCGTCGCTCATTTCGGGTGCAACAGGCGCGGGTTGGTCAGGATCGACAGGATGTCGGCCGTCAGGTTGAGCAGCACGTAGGTCGCCGCGAAGATCAGGCTGCAGGCCTGCACCACCGGGAGGTCGCGGCGCTGGACCGAGTCGACCATCAGCTGCCCAAGCCCCGGGTAGACGAACACCACCTCGACGACCACCACCCCGACGACCAGGTACGCCAGGTTAATCACCACAACGTTGATGATCGGCGCCCACGCGTTCGGCAACGCGTGGCGCGTGATGATCTTCGAGTTCGGGATCCCCTTGAGGGACGCCATCTCGATGTACGGGCTCGCCATCAGGTTGATCAGCGCCGCCCGCGTCATCCGCATCATGTGGGCGACCACCACCAGCGTCAGCGTCAGCGCCGGCAGGAGGCAACGGTACGCCTGCTCAAGGATCGGGGTGTCCGGCGCGACGTTCGAGATGGCGGGGAACCATCCGGCCTGCACCGCAAGGAACAGGATGAGAATGTAGGCGACGAAAAACTCCGGGGTCGAGATCGATGACAGGGTGACCACGTTCACCACCCGGTCGTAGAGGCTGTTGCGATGCAACGCCGCCAGCACGCCCAGGCCCAGCGCCAGCGGGACCGAGATGATCGCCGCCAGGATCGCGAGGAAGAGGGTGTTGGAGAACCGGATGCCGATCAGCTCCGAGATCTCGCGCTGGTTGGAGATGGAGACGCCGAAGTCCCCCTGGAACATGCCGAACAGCCAGGTGAAGTAGCGCACCGGCGCCGGCTTGTCGAGGCCCATCTGCTCGCGCAGGGCCGCGACCGTCTCCGGGGTCGCCGCCTGCCCAAGCAACGCCTGCGCCGCGTCGCCCGGCAACAGCGACACCCCGAGGAAGATGATGAGGGACACCACGAACAGCGTCAGCAACCCGAGCGACAGGCGCTGCGCAAGCATTCGCAGGATGTCCCTCACGGCTGGCCCGCCCGCCTCGCGTCCGGCCCCGGGTCAGTTCCCGTCGGGCAGATCTCCCCTCCTCCCCGAAAGGCCACCTCAGCGGGTCACGCGACCCACCAGCGCTCCATGAACCTCAGCCCGTCGAAGGACCAGTTGGTCGCGACCTTCCCGTGGCCGATGCCCTTGCCGACGTGCATGAAGTTGTTGAACAGCGGGACGACGGTGCCGCCCTCGTCGCTCACGATCCTCTGCATGTCGTAGTACATCTGCCGGCGCTTGTTGTCGTCGCGCTCGGCGCGGGCCGCCCTCAGGAGCTTGTTGAACTCGGCGTTCGACCAGTTGGCGTCGTTCCACGGGGCGCCATCGGCGTAGGCCACCGAGAACATCAGGTCCTCGGTCGGCCGCCCGCCCCAGTAGCACATGGCCCACTTGTGGTTGTCGGTGTTCCAGACGTTCGCCCAGTAGCCGTCGTTCGGGACCCGCGCCACCTCGATGGTGATCCCGTTCTTGGCCGCGTCCTCCTTGTAGAGCACCGCCGCGTCGACCGCACCGCCGAACGCCGCGTCCGCGGCGGCCAGCTCAATCGTCAGGTTCGACACCCCGGCCTTCTTCAGGTGGAACTTCGCCTTGTCCGGGTCGAACGACTTCTGCGGGAGGTCGTCCGCGTGGTAGGTGTTGCCCCGCCCGATCGGGTGGTCGTTGCCGACGTAGCCGTGGCCGCGGAGGATCTTCTGCAACAGGGCGTCGCGGTCCAGCGAGTACTTCAGCGCCAGGCGGATGTCGTTGTTGTCGAGCGGCGCCAGGTTGGTCCGCATCGGGATCGAGTAGTGCGCGTTGCCGCTCACCTCGATCACCTCCAGCGACTTGTCGCGCTCCAGCAGGTGCAGCGTCTTGATGTCGGGCCGGTCGATGATGTTCACCTCGTTGGTGGTCAGCGCGTTCGCCCGCGCCGCCACGTCCGCGACCGTGATGTACTCGCACTCGTCGGCGTGGCCGCGCCCCTCCTTCCAGAAGTTCGGGTTGCGCTTGAGGCTGGCCCGCACCCCCGGCTCGTACGCATCCAAGACGTAGGCGCCGGTGCCGATCCCCGACTGCCAGTCCGCCTTGCCGTCCTTGGTCGGCATGATCGGCAGGTGGTAGTCGCTCAGGTAGTACGGGAAGTCGGCGTTCCCCTCGGCCAGCGTGAACCGCACCGTGTTCTTCCCGTCCGCCTTGATGTCGGAGATCACGTCGACGTACGGCTTCGCCGCCGAGGTCGAGTCCTCGCCGCGGTGGTGGTTGATCGAGTTGATCACGTCCTCGGCGTCCATGGTCTTGCCGTTGGCGTGCTCGACCCCGGTGCGCAACCTGAACGTCCACTCGGTCAGGGCGTCGTTCGAGTCCCACCCCTCCGCCAGCTCGGGGATCACCTCCTTGTCGGCCGTGATCTCCGTCAGGAAGTTGTAGCGGGTGTGCGACAGCGTGTTCGTGAAGTCGTTCTCGTACGTCCCCGGGTCCAGCCCGTCGGTCGTCGACCCGTGGCCGATGCCCAGCGTGATCTTGCCGCCCCGCTTCGGGGTCTGCGCCAACGCCTCGCTGTACAGGCCCGGCGCCGCGCCCGCAAGCCCCATCGCCGACGCCGCGGCCAGGAACTGGCGGCGGGTCATCTGGCCGCCGATCACCCGGCGGCGCATCTTCTCCAAGTCTCTCTTCAAGGCGTCCATGCTTCCTCCTTTGGTTGCCCGTACCCCGTCCGACCCCGCGCACCGTACGCGGGCACCGGGCCCCTCCTGACACGCATGGTAGCACAAAACCGCCCCGAAGCGAAACTTTTTTCGGGGCGCCCCGGCGCGCGCCGGGCGGGGCGCCGGGCGCCTAGCGCCCGCCGCCTCCCCGCCGCGGGCGGCTCTGGTCGAACTCGTAGCCGTGCCGGATCCGGCCGTGCTTCTCCTCCAGCGTGAGGTGCGCGCTGAACGAGCGCCCCGTCCGCCGGGAGACGAACCCCTCCAGCAGGGCGGTCTTGCCCTTCTCCAGCAGCTCCGTCACCTCCTCCGCCGACATCGCGCGCTGGAGGATCTCCCGGTCGAGCCGGAAGTCGCACTCGGGGACGCGGTCGCACAGGTAGCCCGCAGACGAGTCGGCGACCTGCCCCTTCTTGCACTGCGGGCACTCCCCCAGCCGGTCGCTGCCGTCGAGGTCCGCCGGGCGCTCCGGCTTCGGCCGCGGCGCCGAAGCGCCGCCCGGCTTGCGCGCGCCGCCGCCCGACCGCGTGTTGTCGAACTCGAAGCCGGGGCGGAACTCGCCCTCGTCGTTCTGCTCCAGCTTGAGCCGCGCCGCGAACGCCCGCCCCGTGCGCCTGGAGACAAACCCGCTCAGCACCTCGGTCTTCCCGTCCTTGAGCATCGCGGCCATCTCCTCCGCGGAGATCTCCCGCTGCAGGATCCGCTTGCCGATGCGGAAGTCGCACTGCGGCGGGTCCCCGGCGCCGCGCTCGCACACGTAGCCGCGGGGGGTGTCGGCCACCTGGCCCTCCCCGCACTTGGGACAGGCGCCCAGCCGGGGGCTGTCCTCTAGGTCCGCCGGCGTCGCCGGCTCATCGCGCTTCTCCATCTCGTACTCCGGGATTTTCTTCTCGCCCAACACCAGCGCCGCGGTGAACTTGGTCCCCCGCCGGCTGACAAAGTCGTCGAACGGGCCCACGCGGCCGTCGGCGACCAGCCGGGACAGCTCCTCGACGGACAGCGGGCGCTCGCACCACACCTTCCGGATCGCGTGCCCGCACCTGTCGCACCGGTACCTCTGGATCCCCGACAGCATCCCGCCCTCGCCGCACGCCGGGCAGGACACCCCGGTCGGCTCCGTCGCCTCGTCCTTGCCGTCGCCGGCGTCGTAGCGCTTGGCCGCGTCGACTATCTCCTCCGTCATCTTCCGGATCCCCCCCATGAACTCGTCGAACCGGTAGGTGGCGCCCTCGACCCGCTTCAGCTTCGCCTCCCACTCCCCGGTGAGCTCCGGCTTGGTCAGCGCGTCGATCTTGAGCGCGTCGAGCAGCCTGAGCAGCGAGAACGCCTTCTCCCCGGGGATGAGCTCCTGCCGGTCCCGCGTGACGTAGCGCTCCCGGATCAGACCCTCGATGATCGCCGCGCGCGTCGCCGGGGTGCCGAGGCCCCGCTCCTTCAGCGACTCGCGCATCTCCTCGTCGTCGACCATCTTGCCGGCGCTCTCCATCGCCGAGAGCAGCGTCGCCTCGTTGTGGCGCCGGGGAGGCTTTGTCTCCGCCTTTTCCTGGGCGACCGGGTCGGCGCGCACGGTCTCGCCCTCGCGCACCGCCGTCAGCTCGCGGTCGGCGTCGCCCGCCTTCCTTTCCTTGCCCTGGCCATCGGCCTTGGCCTTGGCCCCGTCCTTCCCGTCGCCCTTGCCGCCGGCGTCGGCATCGGCGCGCGCGGTGACCGCCATCCAGCCGGGATCCACCACCACGCGCCCGCGCGAGAGGAACGTCTCGCCCTCCACCACGGTCCGCCGCTCGGTGATCTCCAGCTGCGCCGCCGGGAAGAACGTCGCGACAAAGTGCGTCGCGACCAGGCCGTACAGCTTGCGGTCCTGCTCCTTGGCCGACTTCACCGGCTCGCCCGTCGGGATGATCGCGAAGTGGTCCGAGACCTTCGAGTTGTCGAAGACGCGCTTGCCGGCCTTGCGGACGAGGCCCTGCTCCAGCGCGGCGGCGGCGTGGGCGCGCAACGGGCCGAGCGCATCCGCCTCGGCCAGCTTCCGCAGCGTCTCCTCGGCGGTCGCCGGGTAGTCCTCCGGCAGGCGCCGCGAGTCGGTGCGCGGGTACGTGATCGCCTGGCTCTCGTACAGCGACTGCGCGATCGCCAGCGTGCTGCGCGCCGCGAACCCGAAGCGGCGGTTGGCGTCGCGCTGCAGCGAGGTCAGGTCGAACAGCTGGGGCGGCGCCGACCTGGTCGGCTTCCTCGTCTCCGAGACGGTCCCGTCCCTGCCCTGGCAGCGCGCGACGATCTCGGCCGCCTTCCCCTCGTCGAAGATCCAGGTGTTGCGGTCCCCCTTCTCCGCCGGCTTGTGCCCGGCGGGGTGGATCCACCTCCCCTCGTAGCCGCCGGCCTCGGCGGCGAACTGCGCCGTGACCTCCCAGTAGGTCCGCGGCGTGAACGCGCGGATCTCGCGCTCGCGCGCGACAAGCATCGCGAGCGTCGGGGTCTGCACCCGGCCCACCGTCGTCAGGTTGAAGCTCCCCTTCGGGGAGTTCAGCGCCGTCATCGCCCGCGTCGAGTTGATGCCGATCAGCCAGTCGGCCTCCGACCGGCCCACCGCCGCCTCGCGCAACGGCACCATCTCCTCCCCCTCGCGCAACCCGTCGAAGCCGTCGCGGATCGCCTTCGGGGTCATCGACTGCAGCCACAGCCGGCGCACCGGGAGGCCCGACCCGGTGTGGCGCACGATGTTGTGGAAGATCAGCTCGCCCTCGCGCCCGGCGTCGCACGCGTTGATCAGCCCGTCCACGTCCGCGCGCTTGAGCAGCCCCCGGATCTGCCGCAGCTGCTTCTCGGTCTTCGCGATCGGCCGCAGCTCGAAGCGCTCCGGCAACGCCGGCAACGCGCCCAGCGTCCACTTGCCGGGACGGCGCGCCCCGTCCCCGGACGCCGGCGGCTCCGGCTCCGCCAGCTCCAGCAGGTGGCCCACCGCCGACGTGATCACGTAACGGTCATCCTCAAAGTGGTCGCCCTGCTTGCCGACCTTGATCGCGCGCGCAATGTCGCGCGCGACCGACGGTTTCTCGGTGATGAC